>JBDNGI010000642.1:0-1773 GCA_041689345.1 Halanaerobiales bacterium | reverse complement strand
TGAACCAACTGCCCGAGCATAGAAAGACACTGCTATCATTGACCTCTCAAAGGCCTCCCCTGGACAACATGTATATCTATAGTTCTCTGCCTGATCCTTAAATGGTAGAGTAGGTAAGCCATTTTCATCCATGTTTTTGATTATTCCCATTATTATATCTCTACAATATTCCAATATATCTTTACGCCCAATCCCAGTCTGTTTTACTTCATCTGCATATATAAATTCTGTCATTAAAATATTCCCTCCAATGTTGTAATACCTTAGCTTCTTTCTAGGTATTTAATCCTCTATATTAATACTCTTCAATCACACACTTAACAGATTTAAAGCTATAATTCAGAAATGTATTTACCTGGTGAGATGCCTTCATATCTCTTAAACATCCTAATAAAGGTATTTACATTATTACATCCAACCATTCCTGCAACATCCTTTATCTTCAAATTATTATTCTCTCTCATAAACTCTTTAGACATCTTAACCCGATAATTATTTAAATAATCTTTATAATTTTCATTAAGCTGTTCTTTAAATAAAGTACTAATATAGGCTGTCGAATAATTAAATTCTTCTGCTATATCTGTTAGTGAAATATCCTTACTATAATTATCATGTATATATTCTATTAACTCATCTGCAAAAGATTGTTCTGCTTGCTTAGTTACTGAATTTACATAATAAATTATTTCTTCAAATATAAGCCTTATCTCTTTGTTTAATTTAGCAGCACTTTCATCTTCACTGAGTTTTTCATATATTTGTTTAGCCCTTTCAGTGCGTTCTTCATTTGTCATATCAAGCTGTTGATATATCCTGTTTAAGGTGCCGATAACTGCAAAAACAAAACTCTTAACTACCTTTTTGTCTACTTCCTGATTCTTCATATTTTTATCTAGTATTCTTTCTAAAGTATTAAGGGCTTCTTCCTCTTGTCCATTAGTTACAAACTGGATTAACCTTCTTTCGAAATCCAATGGATAAAAATAGCTTTTATCTTTCGTTAACGGAATATCTTCCAGGGATATAGTCAACTTCTTATCAGTTAAAATCCTGTTCTCCAGAATAGTCACGGCATCATTGAAAGATTCTTCAATTTGATATATTGACCCCGCCGATTGACCCACAGCAGCCACCATAGTCAACTCAAAACTGGCTTCAATTTCTGAAAGTACTGGATGAAGCAGCTTTCTAATCTTATTCTGTTGATTCTCTTTAATAATTAATGCATATCTTTTATAATTTAACTCTTAAATCTCAAACTCTAGAACATATTGCAATTCCTCTTTAATAATTATCATTATCTGATCCACAATATCAAGTATAGCAGTCTTAGAAAAACTATCATAAAGTGATTGATAATTTGTAAACTCTAAAATACAGACAGTTGTTTCACCTTTTAGGTATTGTAAATTATATTTTTTGAGATTTTCTTCAATCTCTTCAGTAGATACCAGTCCATATAAAAGGTCACTTAAAAATTTTGTTTGTAGAGGTAACTTATTATAATGTATTGTCTCCTGCAATCTCTGATTGGCATTTTTAATTCTGACAGCGGATTCTTCAATAAAGGATAATTCATCACCTTGAATTTCAGAATCATTGGGGCTTCTGAGAATATCCACAATATTTGGTATCGGCTTATATATATGTTTTGCAGCCAAAAAAGCAACTCCTAAACCCAATATAGCCAGTAAGATATAAAATAGAACTGAAAAGACAAGCACACTCTGTAAATTATTACTGCTTAGATCCCCAGGTGTTATATATATA
>JBDNGI010000641.1:0-1416 GCA_041689345.1 Halanaerobiales bacterium | reverse complement strand
ACGGTCCAGATATGGATATTGTAGAAGAATTAGTAAGCAAAGATAAATCAATTAAAGGTATCTGGTGTGTTCCTAAATATAGTAATCCTACGGGAATTGTCTATTCAGATGAAACTGTAAGCAGGCTGGCATCTATGGAAACCGCTGCAGAAGATTTCCGTATCTTCTGGGATAATGCATATATTGTTCACCACTTAACAGATAAGCATTCAAAACTAAAAAACATACTAAGAACTTGCGAGGAAGAAGGCAACCCTGATCAAGTTTTTATCTTCAGTTCAACATCTAAAATTACATATGCAGGTGCCGGTATCTCACTTCTTTCATCAAGTATAAAAAATATTGATTATATGGTTAATTTGATGTCTAAACAAACTATAGGCTCAAATAAAATAAATCAATTACTTCACTTTAGATTCCTTGAATCTGTTGACAATATTTTAGAACATATGAAAAAACATGCACAGATCCTATATCCTAAATTTGATATCGTATTAAAAATTCTTACAAAAGAATTGGGTAATAAAAACATAGCAACCTGGAATAACCCAAAGGGCGGTTATTTTATTAATCTAAATGTCAGGGATAATTGTGCTAAACAAGTTGTAAAACTAGCTAAAGAAGTAGGGGTTACTCTTACAGATGCAGGTGCTACATATCCATATGGAAATGACCCAAATGATAGCAACATCAGAATAGCCCCATCATTTCCACCTTTATATGACCTAAAAAAAGCGATTGAGGTTGTCTGTACCTGTATAGAGAAGGTATCTTTGGATAAAATACTTTAAGATTATATTATTAATAACAAATCATAGCTAAAACCGGCAGCTGTATACCTACTGCCGGTTTTTTACATTTATAATAGCCATAATTAAAAACGAAGATATTTAAGTTTTATCTCAATGATATTACTAAGATCCCCACCTCTATTTAAAATATTCCACTCCTGCTTCAAAGAGCTTCTGATCCTTATCACCTGGAATATTTTTGGCTACATTTGTTCCTATTCTTTCAGAATGTCCCATTTTACCAAAAACCCTTCCATCTGGACTGCTTATTCCTTCAATAGCCATGACTGAACCATTAGGATTAAACTTGATATCATATGTCGCCTCCCCATTATGATCCACGTATTGAGTGGCTATCTGTCCACTTTTAATTAATTTATTAACTACCTCTTCTTTTGCTATAAATCTACCTTCACCATGAGAGACAGGTATCATGTGTTCTGCACCTGTTTCTACTCTAGATAACCATGGTGACAGTTTTGAAACAACTTTAGTCCTGACCATACAGGATACATGACGGCCAATAGTATTAAATGTCAAAGTTGGAGAATCAGCCGTTATTTCCCGAATCTCTCCATATGGAAGCAGACCGAGTTTAATCAAAGCCTGAAAACCATTACAAATT
>JBDNGI010000640.1:0-4467 GCA_041689345.1 Halanaerobiales bacterium | reverse complement strand
TTTGCACCACATTTTAAATGGCGAGATATACCACTACAAGATATATTGGAAGAGGAATTTGATTTACCTGTATTAATAGATAATGATGTCAGGGTTATGGCTTTAGCAGAGAAGTGGAATGGAAGAGATAACTTCCTGTTTATTAATACTGGTCCTGGAATTGGGGCAGCAATAGTAATTAACGGCAAGCTTCATTATGGGCGTGATTATAGTGCAGGGGAATTTGGCCATATGACTGTGGTAAAGGATGGTCCCCTTTGTAGTTGTGGTAAAACAGGTTGTATGGAGGCTTTGATATCTACTGATAGATTAGTACACAGGTATAACTCAGAACTTGCTGGAGGTATTTCCCATCAAGTAATTAGAGAAAAATGGCTAGAACTACTAAATGAAGTTAGAACAGGGAATACTAAAGCTATATCTTTGATCGAAGAAACAGTAGAATACCTTGGACTGGGATTGGCTAATGTGATTAATCTCCTGAATCCTGAGGAGATTATATTAGGTGGGGAGTTTATAGAAGGCGCAGATATAATACTACCTTCATTGAGGAAAAAGGTTAAGGATAAAACCCTATTGATTTCAGGTAGGGAGTTGAAACTTGAAGTTACATCTTTTGCTGAATGGGTTGGGGCAATAGGTGGAGCAACAATGGTCTTACAACAATTATTTAATTTTGAGGAGGGAAAATAAGTTATGAATATATTGGTTACTGGAGGAGCAGGTTATATTGGAAGTCATGTAGCAAAGAACTTATCTACAGCAGGACATAGGGTTATAATATATGATAATCTTATTAAAGGGCACCGGGAGGCTGTTTTATCAGCCAAGTTTGTAGAAGGTGATCTGGCAGATAGGGAATTACTAGACAGAGTTATGCAGGATGAGCAGATAGAGGCTGTTATACATCTTGCTGCACATAGTCTGGTTGGGGAGTCTATGGAAAAACCGGGTAAGTATTATGAGAATAATGTTTCAAATGGATTGAATCTCCTGGAAGCAATGATTAATAATGATGTTAGGAATATTGTTTTTTCATCAACGGCAGCAGTTTATGGTGAACCGGAAGAGGTGCCTATAACTGAAACACATCCTACTAATCCAGGTAATACCTATGGTGAAAGTAAGTTGTTTTTTGAAAAGATGCTAAAGCGCTATGACCAGATACATGATTTAAAGTATGTCTCATTAAGATATTTTAATGCAGCGGGGGCAGATGCTTCAGGTAAAATAGGAGAGGCTCATGACCCTGAAACACACTTAATACCTATCGTTTTACAGAAGGCCCTTGGCCTTAGGGATAAATTATATATTTTTGGTGATGATTATACCACAAAGGATGGTACCTGTATGAGGGATTATATCCATGTTGAAGATCTGGCAGCAGCCCATATACTTGCCGAAGATGGTCTGGCTGAGGGAATGGATAGCCGTATTTATAATCTTGGTAATGGTGAAGGCTATTCTGTAAAAGAGGTAATAGATACTGCATCTGAAGTTGTGGGAGAAGAAATAAAGGCAGAAATTGGTGATCGTAGAACAGGAGACCCAGCGGTATTAGTAGCAAGTTCAGCAAAGATTATCAAGGAATTGGGTTGGGAACCTAAATATCCAGAATTAAAAACAATAATTGAAACAGCCTGGAATTGGCATAAAGGAGGCGGCTTTAATGGAAATGATTAAAGATGTAAAGAAAAAAGATGATGGACGTTATATAATTTTTTATGATTTTAAAGAGGATAATCTTGATGCAAGAGATGCTGACACACCTGAAGATAATACTAAAGAAAGAGATGCCAAGAAGGCAGTGAGTGAAGGGGGAAAACAGTAATGTCTGAATTAAGATGGGATCCAATTAATCGAGAATGGGTTATTACAGCCACACATAGACAGAATCGTACTTTCAAACCACCCAAGGATTATTGTCCTTTATGTCCAACTGAGGAGGGTGGCTTTCCTACAGAGGTTCCTAAAGACTATGATCTGGTAGTTTTTGAAAATAAATTTCCATCTTTACAACCATCAGCACCAGAACCAGATATAGCAGGGTCTACTCTATATCCTGTTGACAAAGCAGAAGGTATCTGTGAGGTTGTCTTATTTACCTCAGAACATGGTGGGGTTATGTCTAAAGAGCCGCTGAGCCGTTTTGTGAAATTAGTTAAGGTCTGGAAAGATCGCTATCATGAACTTGGTTCTAAAGATTTTATCGATTATGTATTTATCTTTGAGAATAAAGGTGAAGAAGTAGGGGTAACTCTAGAACACCCTCATGGTCAGATCTATGCATATCCTTTTATTCCTCCTAAAATTAAGAAGGAATTAGATTCCAGTAAAGATCATTATAAAGAACAAGGGGAATGTCTTTTTTGTAATGTAATTAATGAGGAAAGGGAAGATGGCAGAAGAATAGTTGTCAGTAATGATTCGTTTACTGCAATTGTTCCTTTTTTTGCCCGTTATACTTATGAAGTACACATTTATGCTAATAATCATATTCCTTCTTTTAATCAATTTAATGAAAAAGAAGTCGAAGATTTAGCAGCTATATTAAGAACAGTAATTCAAAAATATGATAATTTATTTGGCTTTGTTTTCCCATATATTATGTCTATCCATCAGCAAGCTACAGATGGAAGTGGAGAGGAATATTCACATTTCCATATAGAATTCTATCCACCATATAGAACAGAGGACAAGCTGAAATACTTAGCTGGTAGTGAAGCTGGTGCTGGTGCCTATATTAATAATTCCCTGGCTGAAGATAAGGCTGAAGAATTAAGGGGAATAGAACCTACAGGTGAGTGAAAGATGTAGGATGGTGATAGACGCTTAGACAGAAGAAATAACACCAAACTTACAGACAAACTAAAGGATGAACTGGCTATCTCTTGAGAATGTAGAATTGCCAGGAAAAGGGAGTGGAGATATTGAAAGAGATAAATGAATTAATGCAGATATTTAATAAAAAGTTTAATGATACAGGATTAAAGAAAGGTGTATTTGCAGCACCTGGTCGGGTAAATATTATTGGTGAACATACAGATTATAATGATGGTTTTGTATTACCAATGGCGATTGACAAAGAGATTGTTATGATTGCCCAGCTTAGAGATGACAAAGAAGTGCGGGTTTATTCCTTAGATTATGATAGTGAAGTGGTTTTTTCACTGGTTGATCTTGAGTTTGATGAAGATAATATGTGGGCTAATTATTTAAAGGGTGTAATGGATGAGATTCAGAAAATGGATTTTTATTTACCTGGTATGAATATTCTCTTTACTGGTAATGTGCCGAAGGGCTCTGGTTTAAGTTCCTCAGCGGCTCTGGAAGTGGTAACAGCCTATACAATTGCATCATTAAACCAGCTTAAGATTCATCCTGTGGAGATGGCTTTACTCTGTCAGAGGGCTGAAAATGATTTTGTTGGTGTTAACTGTGGTATTATGGATCAATTCATTTCCCGTCTTGGTAAAGAGGGTAATGCTTTAATGATCGACTGCCGCAGTAATGAATATGAATTAGTTCCTTTTATCAGTGAAGACTACCGGGTAGTAATATGTAACTCCAAAGTGGAGAGAGGCTTAGTTGATTCAGAATATAATAAGCGTCGGGAAGAATGTGAAAAGGCCAGCAGTTTTTTTGCTGAGAAGCTGAATCATAGAGTTGAGGCTTTACGAGATGTAACACCTGAGGAATTGGAAAAATATGCAGAAGACTTAGAAGATATAACATTACGACGGGCTAGACACGTAGTTACTGAAAATAATAGGGTGCTAATTGCAGCTTCTGCTTTAAAGAATGATGATCTGAAGACTTTCGGAAAACTAATGACTGAATCTCATGTTAGCTTACGTGATGATTATGAAGTCAGCTGTGAAGAGCTAGATACCCTGGTAGAATTGGCTCTGGAACAGGAAGGTGTGCTGGGAGCTAGAATGACTGGAGCAGGATTTGGTGGTTGTACAGTAAATCTAGTTCATAAAGATAGTGTTGATGACTTTATTAGTAATGTTAAAGCAGGTTATCAGAAGAAAACTGAGAGAGATACAGATATCTATGTTAGTGTTCCGGCTGCCGGTGCCAGGGAATTGCAATTAGTTTCTAAGTAGATTCGGGACTGTTCTGCTGTTTATTTTATTATGATTTCCAGGAGGATGGATTATAGAGTGTAAAATAATTATTATGTGGGGGAGTAGTTATGAATAAAAATAAAACAGAACCTGGGATTGTTATAACTCAATTTGGTACCTTAGCAGATGGACAAGAGGTATTAAAATATACCCTGAAAAACAAGAATAATTTAAAGCTAAGTTTGACATCCTCCCCGCCCGTTCGTTACACTCACGAACGAGGATTCCTTAAAGGAACTTGCGAGGTTGTCGAATGATTAGAGGACAGTCTATTTCTAGTAGCCCAATATGACTTCGACTTCAGGCTGTGCCATCAGCCCTCCTGAGATAGCCG
>JBDNGI010000639.1:0-10812 GCA_041689345.1 Halanaerobiales bacterium | reverse complement strand
GAGCCGATACCCAATGACTCTGCTCCCATAACGGCGTTCTGGGCTGCTATCAATGCATCACTACAGCCTAGCATTAAATCAGCTATAGTTGGCCCTGTAAACTCAACCTCTTAATCCAATACAATTGTCTTAAGCTGATTTCTACCAACACCCTTTACTATGTATAATGCCCTTATCTGTACATTTAATCATATAATGATAGCCAGCAGAAAAATCTTCCTATAATATATATTCGATAAAATAATAAGCAAGTCCTTCTCAATATAGTGACATAATGTACATTGCTGGTAATTTAGGCAAAGTATATTTCTTTATTAAATTCAGATCTAATAAGGAAATTCTCTTCCTTCCTATCACTTTGACAAGTTGTCAAAAATAATATAAAGGTAGGAGGTGATATATTGGATAGGTCATATCGAAAAATATTAAATAAATATAGAAATAAAATGTTGCCATTAAACCATGTAGTAGGAATAGGCTATGGTAAAAAGATGAAGGGAAATAGAATAACAAAAGAAGATTCAATCGTGATAATGGTTGACAAAAAATTACCAGAAGAACAATTAGAAACAAGGGATCTAGTACCTCAAACATTAGGATATATAAAAACAGACGTACAGGAAGTAGGTACAATACAACTGTTAAACGTACCAAGAAGCAAAAAATATCGACCGGCCCCAGGTGGTGTAAGCATTGGTCATTATAAAATTTCAGCAGGTACATTAGGGGCTGTAGTTAAAGATAATAAAACAGGCGAACCCCTTATCTTATCTAATAACCATGTACTTGCTAACATAACAAATGGTTATGATGGTAGAGCAAAAAAAGGTGACCCTATTTTACAGCCTGGTTCATATGATAAAGGAAATAATGATGAAGATGTCATAGGTCATTTAGAACGTTATATACCTTTAAAACCCAATAAGGGTATACTTAACTCCCCTACAAATATTGTTGATTGTGCGTTAGCCAGACCAACACACAAGGATCTCATAGAAAATAGTATATTAGGAATAGGCAAAATAAACGAAGTAAAAGAAGCAGAAATTAACATGGACATCATTAAAAGTGGCAGAACTACCGGAATAACTGAGGGAACAGTTAGGGCAATCGACAGTACCGTCACAGTCAGTATAGATGAAAATCAAGAGGCCATATTTACAGATCAAATTGTTACAAGTCCTATATCCCGGGGGGGGGTGATAGTGGCTCACTAGTATTAGATACAGATAGAAATGCTATTGGATTACTATTTGCAGGTTCAAATAATGCTACAGTCTGTAATAAGATATCCAACGTTATGAAAGAATTAAAGATAGACTTTTTTAAAGAAGTAAAAGATGAAGGTGATATTAATGAACAAAATAAAAAAAACCCTCCATTTTACAATTTTTTCTTGATATTTATGCTTTTAATTATAGTAATATATGGACTGAAGAATTACTAGAAGTATGGATAAAAGACCACAGCTACAGCTGCGGTCTTTTATTTAAATATCCAAAACTCTATGTTTTTAGCATTACTAGACTCTTACCTGTAAAAGTGGGTTAGAGAATTAAAATGCTCAATCTACATAATCCTTTAATTTATGGCTGCGAGTAGGATGTCTTAGCTTTCTTAAAGCCTTTGCTTCTATCTGTCGTATTCGTTCTCTAGTGACTCCAAATTCTTTCCCTACCTCTTCTAAAGTCCTATTTCTTCCATCACCAATACCAAACCGCAACTCCAATATTCTTTTTTCTCTTTCTGTTAAAGTAGATAGTACATCGTCCAATTGTTCCTGCAATAAAATATGATTAACACTGGTGGCAGGTTGAAGGGCATCCTCGTCCTGAATAAAATCACCCAGATTACTATCTTCTTCTTCTCCAATTGGCGTTTCCAGTGATATAGATTCCTTAGAAATCTTCTTGATTTCCCTTACTTTTTCCTCAGTAATTCCCATCTCCTCTGCTATCTCATCAGAAGTTGGTTCCCGACCAATTTCCTGAAATAGTCTCCTGGATACCCTAACCAATTTATTAATTTTTTCAATCATATGAACTGGTACCCTTATAGTTCTACCCTGATCAGCAATAGAACGGGTAATAGCCTGACGAATCCACCATGTAGCATAAGTACTAAATTTATAACCTTTTTTATAATCAAATTTATCAACAGCCTTCATTAAGCCCATATTGCCTTCCTGTATTAGATCAAGATAGTGCATTCCTCTACCAATATATTTTTTTGCAATACTAACCACCAATCTTAAGTTAGCTTCAATAAGATGCTGTTTAGCTGTTTCATCACCCTGTTCCATTCTTTTAGCCAGTTTAACTTCCTCTTCAGCAGTTAATAAATCAACTTTTCCAATACCTTTTAAATACATACGAACAGGGTCATCCATACCTTTAGATTCAGAAATACTTAAATCTAAGCTCTTTTTTTCTTTCCCTTTGTCTTGATTTTTATCATCATCTATTTTTTTCTTTTTTTTAACCAAGAATTTTCCTCCCTCATAAATATAAGTCATTAGCAAACCCACATAAAAATTTATTGTTCTTTTCTTATATTAAAGATAAGATAGTGATATCCTGCAAAAAACAAGAATAATTGACAACATTCTTTATATCTTAATCAGATGTAGAGAACTATAATACCTTATCTTGATACTCTTCCGATAAAAAAACCGAACCCTAAAAATATTCTTTAGAATTCGCTTACTTAATATATTTCCCATATATTTATGTTTTATTCTAATAAAGATATTATTTCTGTTATTATTTCTGTTATTATTCCTATTTTTATTCCTTCTATAATAAGATAATTCTTCATAACATGAATTTTTCCTGCATATTTTAAAAATTAATATACAGAAAAAACAAAAGGAATCCCCTCTAATAGGAATTCCTTTATTTCTTCTCAAGATATGTATCTCTTTTTTCTATATTATTGCTGCACTGACAACAATAGCTACTCCAATGAATATCCCCGCCACAGTTAAACCAGCAGCTATATTATGATCATCAATTTCTTTATTTAAATCAAAAGGTGTAATTAAATCGAATATTTTATATCCTAGCGCACAGAAAAACATACCGATAACAAAATAAACTATACTTGAAACAATTGGATTCACTTTTTTACCCCCTTCAAAGCATATTTTTTTAAATAATTGCCGCTTTTATAATTATAGCAACTGCTATAAAAATACCTGCAATTACAGCTCCTATAGCTGGATTTTTTTCTTTAATTTCTTCTGAAAAGTCATAAGGAGTTATCAAATCAAAAAATTTATATCCTGAAAACATTAATGCTAATGCTAGGACAGCATAGACGATAGTTGCAACAAATTCGTTTGCTAACATTTTTATTCTCATCTCCTTTCCTTTATGATACCTCACGGATAGCCCATTATCAACTATAACAGAAACCGCAGCCAAGTCTTTCTATGTGCATTAATTATGCAAGTCACTTAATTAATATGGCCAAATTAATTATCTAAGCTATTCTGAGCAATGTATACAAGATAATCTCCTGCTAATACCATTTCCGAATTATCAGGATTTAAAAGTATATCATTTCCCCTCTTTAATCCTAATAAAGTAGCTTTTTTTTCTTGCTTAAGATATGTAAATACTTCTGAAAAACTTTTATTTATATAATCTTTATCTACTTCCAGCATATATATTTCATTACCTACTTTATTTGTTAACAATTCATTGAAAATGATAGAAACACCATGATAAAAAGCGGTCCTTACCATTAATCTGCTGTTTATATTATTATTATCTACAATTTCATCCACACCAGAATTTTCCAGATGTATTCGATTTTCTTCCTTACTAATCTCAGCAATGGTATATAGACTTGGATTTAAGGAGTTGACAGTTAAAGCTGATAAAACAGTACTAGCATCATTATTATCCTCATTTAAGATAATCCCAGTTCGGGCCCTCTGCACATTTGCTTTCACCAATGTTTCTTTATCATCAATTTTACCTCTAATAAAGTGCACCAATTTATTTTCTGGAAAAGGGTCTCTTTCTAAATCGGCTATCAATACTACTTGTTTATTTTCCATATTTTCATTTAATATTTGAGTAATTATCTCAGTTGTTTTATCACACCAACCACAGATTATAATATGGCCTTGATAGTCAGCGGTCAATTGTCCCAACTCCCTCCGCTTTTCTAATTTTATAAATAGGTCTGTTATTGTTGCAGTTATTCCACCAAATAGCCCGATACCTAAAAACATTAATATAACAGCCAGTATTCTCCCACCAATTGAAACAGGAAAAAAGTCACCATATCCAACTGTAGTAGCAGTAACTATAGACCACCAAATTGCATCAATAATGGTACTAAATTGTCCTACAGGCTCTATATAAAAAACTACTATTCCACTAATTATAAAAACAAGGATTCCAAGCAGTATCATCCTTAACAGCAACTTAGGATCTATATGTGTCTTGAATTTTTTGAAATATCTTAATAAAACATTAAACATAGTGACCTTTTCTCTCCAATCCTATATCCATTAATTATACTCTTCCCAAGCATTGTAATATGCCCTAATTAAGATAGGTCTGATTAGAGTATTAATATCTTCTGTTCTTTGAACTAATATATCCTGTCCAAATACAAATAAATTTTTAGCCTGCTCTTCATTTAGAAATTTAGTATTTACCTTTATTTTTATATCCTCTGGTTTATATCTAAAGCCCTTTGTACCTATATTAAATCCCCAGTCTCCAAAAGAAGGAATATAGACATGATAAGGCCTAGTATTGAAACCTGCCTCTTTAATAGTATTATGTCTAATCCAGAAACATTCAGTAGCAAAATATGGGGAAGTAGATTGAGCTACAATAATCCCTTGATTATTTAAATGTCCATATATTAATCTATAAAAAGCAACAGTATATAATTTATTTAGACTTTCGTTATTTGGATCCGGTAAATCAACAATAACAATATCATATTTTTCGTCATTATGCTCTAAAAACTGGTAAGCATCCTGATTTATTATATTAACCCTACTATCACCGAGGGAATCTTGATTGTATTTTAAAAGGTATTTAGAGGTTTTTGCAAGATCAGTTATTGCTTTATCTAGATCTACCAGATCTATTTCCTGAACACCAGGGTATTTCAAGACTTCTCTTACAGCTAATCCATCTCCTCCACCAAGGATAAGGACTTTTTTCCCATCTAATAAACTTAAAGCAGGGTGCACTAGAGCCTCATGGTAACGATATTCATCTTTTGATGAAAATTGTATGTTCCCATTTAAAAATAATCTTACATCATCTTTATCTTCGGTTATCGTAATCTTTTGATATTCACTTTGACTAGAAAGTACCACTTTATCACGGTACAGTTTCCTTTCAAGATAAGCCTCTGTATCATCAACTGTAAAAAACCCAGCAGCGAGAATACCAAATACTAATATAATCACAACACTTATTACCCTTGCATTGCTGGATTTATCTCTGTACTTAATAAAAAGATAGGCTGCAATAACTATATTTAATATACCTACTATATAGCTGGTTTTAATGAATCCCATTCGCGGTAACAAGATAATAGGGAAAACAACAGAACCCACTAAACCGCCAATATAGTCTGCCGCAGTTGCATTTGCTAGAGCGTCTTTTAACTGTTTATATTCCCCAATAATACGGGTAATTAAAGGCAGTTCAAATCCAGTTAACACACCAATTACTATAATCAACAAGAACATTATCGGTACATAAGCATTCAAAACTGCATAACTGTAAAATAGAATAAAGCCACATGTACCGCCAATTAAGGCTAAAGCGATTTCAATAAACATAAATTTCATCATTAAGTTATCGTCAATATATTTTGAAAAAAAAGAACCAAGTCCCATTGAAGTCATAAATAAACCTATTGTAATTGAGAATTGGTATACACTGTTTCCCAATAAATATGATGAGATACCACCAATTAAAAGCTCATATACTATTGAGGCAATCGCAACAATAAAAGCACAAGCTAATAAGGGCATTATGCTGTTAAAACTTTTTGTTTTTCGAATTTCCATATTGTTTGCTCCTTATACTTATTAGCTGGAAATTTTTGAAACCCACTGTATTATTTTTTCAAGTCTTCTTTATTTTCCAAATCCAAAACCACCACCACGTGATGTGGAAGAACCAATACTGCCTTTCCTTATACTACGGGGTGTCCTAATCCTACCATTACTATAAAGGTTACCCCCCCAAAAAATTATCATTGTATTACGATGACGATTATATGCAGTTTGATGATCTTTTATCAATTCTATCTCTGTATTTCCATCCCGGTCTTCAACAACTATAACCGCTTCATCATATAATAAAACGGCTTTTCCTTCGGAATCGACTTTTTGATCATATGGCTTCTTAATTGAGTCAATACTATTTATTGTAGTAGTAATATCGTCACTTGAGTTGTATATCCTAATACTACCCTCTGTCGACTTTAACGAGAATTTATCATCGACAGCCTTTACAATATCGGGACCACTACCAATAAATGAGCTCCCAGCAATAATAATTATTATAAGTAAAACTCCAAGAGTAATAAAAACATCTTTTCCACTCATTACTAACCACTCCTCACTTCAATTACACTTCGTGTTTTGATAATCTTTTTCTCATCTGGATAACTATGGTATGTTACCCAGATAAGCTTATCAATTTTTTGATAAATTTCAATGCTTGTGATAGCAAGACCACCAGGTGAAGGAAAAACATATTCAAGATATCTATCACAGCCAGTATCCATGTATTTATCTTTAAATTCCTGATGGTCCACAAGATAGTCTTCAATTGTCTCACTATAAAATCTATACATATATGCTGGAGTAATTTTTTTGCTATACTTATACTGATGATTGTCTACTAATTTTTTTTGTTTAATAATATTTTCAGCAGTAATATCATTTACCCCAATACAGGCTATTAGTTCAATTAATTCATCTTCCTCAGTTGCATTAATTTTAACAAAATGACTAGACCCAATAATTGAGAATTCCAGACTAATACCCTGCCATTCAATCACACTATTTTTTAAAATATTAAAACCATAATTTAAATCATAAGAAAGAAGCAATTTGTAGTCAAGCTCTGTTACGGACTGCTTTTTATAAGCCAAATTACTCATTTTTATTCATTTCAGCCTTTAATTTTGCCAATTCATCATCCACAGAATCTTTACTTTCAAGTTCATCAAACTGTGCTTCAAGACCATCCTCTTTTAAATCTTCATATAGCTCATCACTGGCCTGAGCCTCAGCCTCCATTCTAGAAGCCCTCTTTTCTAGCCTATCTAAATTATCGCTAGCATTTTCCTTACCTATTCCACTCATTGTCTCATTAATTTCCTTAGTAGCTTTAGCAGATTCAGCAGCAGCAATCAATTCATCCTGTCTATCTTCAGTTTCTTCAATTCTATCTTGTAATTCCTTTACCTTAGACTTGTGTATATCTGCAATCCTCCGTCTCTCAACAACCTGACCCTGGTACTTATTATAATCCTTTTCCGACTCCTGTTTTTTCTCTATTGCTTTTTTGGCCAACTCTTCATTACCAGCTTCCAGGGCCTGTTTAGCCCTGCTAGACCAGTGCTCTACTTCTTCTTTTGCCTTATTAGTTTTTGTTTCAGCCTCTTTCACCAAAGTAATAGATTTAGCCACTGCGCTTTTAGCTTCCCTGAATTCTGCCTTCATTTTACGAATTTCCTCTTTGACAATAGCCTCAATATTCTTATCTTCCAATTTATCCATAGTTTCATTAGCCTTACCTTTGACTAATGTCTTCATCCTATCAAAAAAACCCATTATAAACGCCTCCTTATTTTTAGTAATATACTCCACTTTAAGTTATACACTTGATCACTGTAATCCGTTGCCGTCCAATGGTAAATATTAATTGGGTAAGTCTAATCCTACCTTGCAGGGTAAAACTCTAATATACTCTCTTTTACTTCTTTTCCAACACTTATTTCCAATTCATTTCCCCACTTTTCAACAGATATTTGATTACCATTCCCTGTTTCATAATCCCAATATCTGACCCTTTGATCATCTCTTGCGCCGACTTTTCCTTCAACCTTGATAGCAGCACTACCTTCCTCAATTAAAGAATAATTCACACCTTCATACTCAATAACCGATGGATTCCCTTCCTGTAGTATACCATATAATTTATGATTAGCACTTAACTTCTTAAATAACCCTAATCTAACTTGATCATCGTCCTCTGCATAAAGCCATAGATGATCTTTACTGTCAAATAAATGGTAATCATACCATATATAACCCTCTTCATTATATGTAATTTTGCCTATGACCTGGTATTCCACTAAGTCATAATCTACAATATCATCTATTTGTAAATTAAAGGGGTTTCTTGCTTCTATTTCTCCTTTTTTATCTTTATTAAAAAGTTTTTTAAAAAAAGCCACATTCTCACCTCCTGTATTCAAATAAATATCAAGTAATTTAAAAACTAAATGTATCAAATAGTAGTTATTTAAACATTTTAATAAAAAACAATAAGGCACACAAAATATAACAAAATTATAACATTTATTGTTATTTTTTTCAATTAGCCTGCCAAACTAAAAAGATTATTATTTACTGTTAAATAATATTTCTTATATATATAATTATACTACATTTTTAAAAAAATAAAAAGACATAAATTAAGGAATTTAATAGAGCCTACAAGTAAAATCACACTTAGATCAAGAACTTAACCCCAATTCATAATCCTAGATATATTCAAAAAATGTATTAATTCTGCTTACTTGAGAATACTGTATATGAGGAAAACCTTATTCATACTTATTTCCAAACCTAGCGATACTTACTGCCACTTGTTGAAACCCTAAAGAACGACCTGAAGATCAAGCCCTCCTGAAAGGATGATCTATTGTTTCACCTTAGAAGTTTAGTAAGGCCGTTGAGATAAACTATACAGATACAAGGAGAGTGTTCCATTTGAAAATTAAAAGATTGCTTTTAACTTTTGTTTTTGTATTTATGGTCATTTTTGCAGGATGTGCTAATCAAGAAGCAGACCCACCCCAGACAACACCACCAGAAACAGAGCCAGATGTGACGACTACAGCCTCAATAGTAAATAATGAAGCTGATTTTAAAGAGGCTATAAGTAACCAAGGTACCTGGATTATTTGCCTCACAGAAGATATTACTATTGAAGAAGATATCATACTTGATGGCAAATATACAAATGGAAAGAAAGATGACAACGGTAATGAAATTATACAAAGAAAAGTCGCACTATACAGTCAAGATGAAAATCGGAATGTTACGAATAGATATACGTTAACTGCACCAAAATTTACTATAAATAGCCCAAAAGCTAGCATCCAACATGGTACATTCAAAGGAGATCTTCATGTGACAGCCAATGACTTCAAACTAGTAGACACTACAGTAGAGGGAGATCTTTTCTTTACTGTAGTGTCTACCTTTAGTATGGATGATGAGAGCAAAGTAACTGGAAAACAGGAATTAGCTGAATAAGATCTAAAAGAGGAGTCTCCTTAATGGATTCTCCTCTAAATATCTATATACATATATTTCCCACCTACTAACCCGAGAACCCCGTTAAAAATATACTTATCAACTCATAATATTTATATTCTAGTTCTTACTTTTCTATTTCATATAAAATATAATGTGTTTCTTGCATCCCCATCTTCTGATATGTACTCTGTGCCCGTTTGTTATGTTTCTCTACATATAATCTTATCCCACAGGCAAGGGGGTCTTTTTCTACTAATTCTTCAACATATTTATACAATCCGCGGAATATACCTTGACGCCTATATTGGTCAGTCACGTAAACACTTTGAATCCACCACAAGTAACCATCCCGCCAGTCACTCCATTCTTTTGTTATCATCAACTGGCCAACAACTGTCCCATCAAGCTCGTACAAATAATATTCCGCCTTAGAATAATCCTCAATAGCATGTTTTACACCACTAATCACCTTATCTTTATCCAACTCTAAACCCTCTGTCTCCACAGCCATCTTACAATTAAAATCAGCTATTATCTTTGCATCCTCTAGTTCTGCTTTTCTTATCATATTGCTTCCAAATCTATTTCTAAAAATTTGTCAATCTCATTCTCCCAACGATCTTTGACAAATGAAAGATGGTCAGGGTGATTGGTATAGCTATCATAGTCCCCTTGATCAGCAAACTCCATAGAAAACCCAAAATCAAATTGGTTTTTTTCGCTGACCTGTTTCAAAACCTTGAAATTTTTTACAAACCGAATAGAGCTTAGCGTTTTTTTACCAACATTTAGAAATTCTTCCTCTTCCTTTGAGTCTCGTTCATGCTTAAGTGTAAAGATTACCATATGTGTTACCCTTTTACTCATTAAGTACTCACCTCTTTTATATATATCGTATTTACAGAAAAAACCCTATCAGGGGTTTTTTATTTCTATTATAATTATTTCTTCATAGCTAACTAATATCCTTCAAAGAATTATTATTTTGTACTATTGAGAACTTACTCTATACATAGGAACTACATGATTCCAACCCTTCAGTTTCCCATATTTCAGTAAGTTATTATATACATCCAACTCGGACTTGAGGAAATTAAAAAATATCTCTCTTAGATTATCATTTCTATTTGTCTCAATGACCGCCCTAATATGTAGATTTACTGCTGTTTGCTCCAACAGTTTAATTTGATCAGCTAATATTGTATTACCCCTTTTAAATATTAGCTGAAGATCAATATCATGAACAAAATCCAGGAAAATAT
>JBDNGI010000638.1:0-1731 GCA_041689345.1 Halanaerobiales bacterium | reverse complement strand
AGAGTGGGTCAGACCTATCTATTTTAAATATTAAATATAATGAAGAATTAGATGAATTATTAAAAAAAATAGCTGCTATTAGCTTACTTGTTAAAAGCAGTAGTTATCCTAAAAATATTATGGAACGAAAACAAGGGGATTATATCACTGAAGCTGAAAATATTCTGTTAAAGGTTTTAATAAATTCTAGTATTGAAAATGGCGGTAAATATGAAACCACTGGGCATCTTTTGGCCCAGGAACCAGATAATTTAAATGAATATTATTATGAAGTGAAACCAGCATTGTTTAGCAAACATTTTACAGAAAGATATCCCCAATACCCTAATTTAATAAACAGGTTATCATCAGATAATATTCAAGGAGAGGTTGAAAGGACTATTAAGGATATATTTACTAGTGGTGAAAAGGTTGTAGTAAGTAATTCTCAAAATCTATTGTCATCATTAAATCTATTAGATAAAGATGATTATCTTGATACAAGGGAATCTAAATATGCAAAGGTCATAATGAATATTCTTAAGGATAATGAAGGAAAGAATATCAAGATAGATGACATTATTACTGAATTATCTATTAAGCCATTTGGATTGGATAAGGAGCTTGTATATCTCATATTAATTGTTTTAACATATAATGGTGAGATTAACATTAAACAAAGAGGAGGTAGAACTATTACTGCCTCTGATCTAAAACAATTATTTTCAACAGGCTTAGGTAAATTTAAAGAAATACCATATATAAGCAAAGAGACGGGATTTCCTGTTGAAGATATAATAAAATTGTTTAAGGTTTTAGAATTGCCGGTAGGTTATGTTAGAAATAATAACGATCGTCCAAAAGCAGTTAAAGTCTTTAAAGATAAGGTTATAGATATTAAAGGAAAAATTAATGAAGTTGATAATAAATTGGAGGGTTTAAAAAGTAAATCAAATGATTTTTTTGATATAAATGCCCTTCTTAGGAAAAAGCAAGGACTAGAAAATATTCCAATGGATAAATTTAATCTTGTAAATACAATAAGCGATTTTAAAAAGGTTAAGTTGGATGGTTCTGAATTGGAAAAACTTGAAATCGGCTTAAAATTTTTGAATAACCTATTGAGTTTTCTCAATGATTTTGTAGAAAACATCTATGAAAAGTATAACTATGTAGAGGCATCTTTAGATTTTGCAAAGAAACACAGTAGATTCTTTGATGATAGTGACATTTCTGCTCTGGAAGAATTAGCTCAATCTTGTGAGGAATTAATTGATGCTGATGATTTAATGCCTTTAATAGAATATGAGCAACGAAGGATTCTAAAAGGTAAGATGGAACAGTATAAAAGAAAATATATGGCTATCTATTATCGTCAACACCGTAAAAAAGTTGGTGAAGATGTAAATTGGGACAGGCTTGAAGAGATAAAAAAGAATAAGGAATTAGATAGATTAAATAGTTTGAAAGGTGTTAGAAGTGTAATTAATGCTAGTAAATATAACCGTCTTGTAATGACAATAAGTAAACTTAAGGGTGTAAGCTGTCATCAGTTAAATGAAGAGCATCTAGAAGAGAGCTGTAAATGCCCTAAATGTGGCTTTCCTGCTCTAGATGATCAGGAATTAGTTGATATAAATAGTACAATCGATGATATATGGAATGAAATAATCGATATAAAAGAAGATTGGGAAGAAAGAATTCTATCAGAGATAGAAAATTATCAGGATAATATTAATAAACTTGTTGCTT
>JBDNGI010000637.1:0-8939 GCA_041689345.1 Halanaerobiales bacterium | reverse complement strand
TATTTTGGTATTTAATTAGTGTATTCTCTAACATCTCTGAAAACTTTTTAGATTGAATTAAATTTCTTCTAGAAATTGTTTTAACCTTACCTTTTAATAGCCTTTGTAATAGCTCCACAGCTAAATTCTTATGTTCAAGTCCTTTTACTTCCTCCAGAAATTCATCTGATAATATTGCAATATTAGGTTTTTGTAAACCAACTGCTCCTAGGATATCTACAACTTCTTCTGAAATAATAGATTTTGAGATTAGTTGATTAATTCGGTTATCTAATTGTGATGATGTTTGTTTTTTACTATTATCTGGGATCATCTTGATTATGCCAGATTTTACTGCTTTAAAGAATCCTATCTCTACATTTAGTTCCTGAGCTTCCTCTGTAGTCGCACATAGTGAATATGCCTTGGCTAATTCATTTGTATATTTCATAAAATCTTTTTTAATATCCTCATCTCTCTTTTCAAGGATAAAATCAATAGTTTCTACAATAGCCCCCATCCTGTCACTAGCTTTTCCAGTAAAGAACTTACTATAGTCATGACCATGAAGTATATCTTTTAGAATATCATATTTTTCAAGCATTAGCTCAACAGCTATATGTGTGTCAATACCAGCAGTTTTTCTATCACTTTCTGTGTACTGAGTAAGGGCTCTTTTTAGATTATCAGCAATACCAATATAATCAACTACTAGTCCGCCAGGTTTATCCTTAAATACCCTGTTCACCCTGGCAATAGCCTGCATTAAGTTGTGACCCCTCATTGGCTTATCAACATACATTGTATTCAAACTCGGTACATCAAAGCCAGTCAGCCACATGTCGCAGACAATTACAATCTTAAGTTCGTCATTCTCGTCCTTCATACGTTTCGCTAGCAACTCACGCCTCTTCTTTGTACCAATATGTATCTGAAGTTTGTCCTTATCTGCTGAAGATCCTGACATAACAACTTTAATAACACCTTTATTATCATCTTCACTATGCCATTCTGGTTTAAGTTTAGATATTTCAGTATATAGATCAGCACATATTCTCCTAGACATACATACTATCATTGACTTACCATAAGAAGCCTGTTGCCTTTTTTCAAAATGTCTATATCCTGGGCTATTAAGCTAACTCTCTTTTCGGATCCCACTATTGCTTCAAGCCTAGACCATTTACTCTTTAATTTTTCCTTCTGATCTTCTTCTTGATACTCTGTAATATCATCATATTCTTCATCTACAACTGGTTTCATTTCTTCAGGAAGTTCCAATTTAGCAATTCTACTTTCATAATATATTTTAACTGTTGTTTCATCCTCTACTGCTTGTGACATATCATAAATGTCTATATAATCGCCAAATACAGCAGCTGTATTTTTATCACTTAATTCAACAGGGGTTCCTGTGAAACCGATAAAGGAAGCATGTGGTAGAGCATCCCTCATATATTTAGCATAGCCATATTTAACCATAGCTTGATTATTACCCTCAACTACTTCTGCATTAAATCCATATTGACTACGATGGGCTTCATCTGCTATAACAATCACATTCTTTCTATTTAAAACGATCCTCACCTGAGGTATAAAGCCCCAGCCCTGGCATTTATACCATCACTAGATACCATAAAAGCATTATATGTAAATAGAGAAGAGATTGTAGACTTATATGTCTGAAGTTGATTATAGCCCTCACTTATTCCCGCTTGCTCATCAGAAGAACTTTTAAGCTCTAGAACTACAAAGGGCAAACCATTTACAAAGACTATTAGATCTGGTCTTTTCTCAATTGTGTTTTCAATTACAGTAAATTGATTAGCAACTAGCCAATCATTGTTTAATTCTTCTTTAAAATCAAAGATCCAGACCTTGTCATATTTTATTTCATTACCTTTTTGATAACTAACATCAACCCCATCAGTAATCATCTTTTGGAATTCCTGATTATTAATTATTAGACTTGGACTTTGCGGTATTTTAATTTTCCTAATTGCCTCTTCTATTCCTTCGGATGGCACCTTACAGTTTATACTATATAGGGCGTCTCTTAATCTTTCTTCTAAATAACATCAGAATAGTCATCTCTTTCTGCATAATCACCTTCTGGAGATATTTCAGGGCCAAAGACTATCTCATAACCCATCTCCTCAAACCATTCCAATGCAGCCTGTTCAAGTTCTTTCTCAATGTAGTTGTACATTTCTTCCCCCCTTTCCTATTCTTTATTATCTATATTTTTGATTTGTTTTTCAGTTTTATTAATAGTTTCTAAAAAATGTTCTTCAACAGGCGTTAATTCATCCTGCATCTTTTTTTTATATTTATTGTATTCTTTAAGTGCTTTTTCTTTAGCATCTTGATGACTTATTTTGCCGAAATGAGTTAGGATATCTTGATCCGCCATTTTTAAGAAATCATCTAGTTTTTTAATCCAGTCTTTCATATACATAGGTTTCTTACTCAAAGCCTGTAGCTCAGCAAACTCTAGATAGGTATTTACTATGCGATTTAAGGTCTTTAATTCATCTTCACTTAAATAATTTTTTGCAGTCATAAGTTCTGACTTTATTGGTTTCAGACCCTGAAAAGTTTTTACTCCCATAAAGGTCTTATCTGCATTAACTCGTTGATATATTACTTCAGCTGCTGTATGTCCATGTGCTGCCCAATGCATTTTATTTTGAGCCGTCTTGAAAAAAACTATAGAACTTTCACTTTTAGGATCATAGTCTATACTAGTTGCATATATATCTAATATCTTTCTCCAGAATATTTTTTCGGAGGAACGAATATCTCTAATTCTCTCAAGTAACTCATCAAAGTAATTTCCACCACCGACGTTTTTCAGCAGTTGATCATTCATAGTGAAACCTTTAATAAGGTATTCCCTTAATCGCTGTGTTGCCCAAATCCTAAACTGTGTACCACGATGAGATTTAATCCTATATCCTACAGAAATTATGACATCAAGGTTATAATGTTTTGTTAAATAGTTTTTGCCATCAGTAGCAGTTATTCGGAATTCCCGAACAACTGCTTTCTTGTTTAATTCGCCTTCTTTGAATATATTTGTTATATGTTCACTTATAGTAGACTTACCTTTTTGAAATAATTCGCACATTTGAGCCTGTGATAGCCAGACTGTATCTTCATCCATGGTAACTTCAATTTTAGTTTGTCCATCTTCTGTTTGGTACATAACAATCTGAGAATTTTCAATAGTCATAGGCACTCATCCTCCCACCGTTTAAGAATTTTACTTGAAAAGCTTTTTTAACAACTTAAAAATACTAAATGATGTTTTATTATAGACTTTGTTATAAGCATATTTCTTAGGATTTCTCATCCAGCCAGACCCTTTCGTCATCTTCACCTTTCTACGATGAATCACTTGTCTTTTAATGCTTGTCCTGGAAGACAATTTCTTTTTCAAGTTTGGTTTTCTTATACCCAGTTTCATTGGGTTTCCTCCTTTTTTAATGGAACACGAATTTCTCCTGACATTAGTTTTGGGAGAAGGGTGTCTCGAGTCTTCTTTAAGGATTTATTTTCTTTAAAATGTAATAATATTTTTCTTAACATCTTGAAAATTTTTCTGTTAAATTTTTTCCTCAATTCTTTTGAAGGATGAACAACCTTCATCTCACCAAGTCTATTTTCCCATACTGCATAAGGCATTGTGGTGCCTTTTGAAGTTTTTTCTGCATACTTAATTGTATCATCCAAATTTAATAAGAACAGATTATATGCAATATCTATATTGTTCTTAGATCTTAGGACAAAAGTAGTAGTTCTTGTAACCCCTTTAAAAGGAGATAGATTAACACGATGAAAATATACCCTCATGGCTCCAATCAAGATATCAAATTTATTAAAAAGTAATAAACTACTCTTTGCTTCTTTATATGACTCATAATGTTTAAAAACAACAGATTTTTTAGTCATAAGATTAATAGGAACATATTTTCTGTCTTTAAGATGTTCCCCAGGCTTAGTGCTTGTTTTAACAAATTTTATGATTTGTTTAATTTTCTTAACTTCCCAACCATTAGGTATCTTTCCCAGCTCACTGGCAACCATTTTTCCACCACTTGATATATATGGTTCTCCATTCTCATTTGGGAATTCATAATCAACAAACCATTGTTTAAATATTGCCTGAGCCATTTCTTCAAGCTTTTTATTAATCTAATTGTTTATGTCAATTTTTTTATCAAGAGAAGATAAAACTTTTGATATTTTTTTTGTTCATCTAATCAAGGTATTTTTACTGGTAAACTATGAACATGATTCCTATTTAAAGTTGGAACACTACTTCCTGCATTATATCTTTCAAAATTCATAGTTTTAAGAAAATAATAAATAAACCTCTTATCATTACAATGAAATTGATGTGTTTGTCGACATGGAACCATTAGCTAATACAAAACCTGCAATACCATTAGGAGCCAATTTAGAGAGCATATGCTGTATCCAGGCATAGTTTGCATTATTAACAGGAGGAATACCATATCGCCACCTAACATCATCCTGCAACCTATTTCCACCCCAATCACTCATGTTAAATGGTGGATTTGCCAGAATATAGTCAGCCTTAAGTTCTTCCACAAACTTCTGACTTTGAACAAACATTCCTCCACTACCACAACAAGGGTCATATACTCTCCCTTTATAAGGTTCAATCATTTCAACTAAGAGCTTTACTATAGAAGGAGGAGTATAAAAAGTACCCTCTATCTTCCCGAATTTACCAAGGAAGTATTCATATACTCTTCCTAGTACATCTTTTGTCCTGCTTTCTTTATCTCCAATTTTAAATGAAAGATTATCTACCAAATCACCCAATTTAGCTTTATCAAGTTCAGGTCGAGCATAATTTTTAGGCAAAACACCTTTTAAAGAAACATTTTCTCTTTCTATAGCAACCATAGCATCATCTATTATCTGCCCAATAGTAACCTGCCTTGCGCTATTTTTTATATGTTCCCACCTGGCTTGTGGAGGTACATAAAAAGCATTCACTTCTAGATATGCATCCCTTTCTTCTTCAAAACCATCTCCTTCTTCTATCAATTGATTGTATCTTTCTTCAAAGGCATCTGATACATATTTAAGAAAAATTAGTCCTAATATTACATATTTATATTGTGAAGGCTCTATATTACCCCTTAATTTATCTGCCATTCCCCACAATTTTTCTTCGAAACCTGTTTTTACTCCAGACATAATAATTATCCCCCTTAGTATAAGATCCCTTTATATATAGTATTTTTTTTATTATTCCATCTATTTTCAGCCTGATTTATATGTTCTGTGTAGCATTCTAATTCTGATAAATATTCTTTAATTAATTGTTCTTGCTTCCCTTCTGATAACAATGGAATTTCAAATTCTCCAATATCTTTCGGATTAATATTCATAACTGTTGTACCCCTTTGAAAGGTCTTAATAATAGTTTTTCCAACTGGACTTTCCATAAATATCTTAAGAAAATTACTCCTAATCTTCTCCTTCAATCTAATAACTATTATATTAGCAGAGGCTATTACCTGTTTATCTAATTGCTTATAAACAGCAACCTTATTAATAGTACCTCTACAGGTAATTACAAGATCATTATCTTCAAGTTGATACCTCTTTATCTTCCGCTCTTCTTCATCAATTGTATCCAAATCTTTGTATAGGATTTGTCCGTCTTCTATATTAGATATATTTAGCACATATATATCGCCAGGCTTTATATCTTTTTTCATTATCGATTTTCCTCTAAAGATTTCAGCGACCTCTTTGAGCTTTATTTTTTTTACTTTAGATCTTTTATATTTATTTATATCTTCTTGATTATCTGATAGGAACCACTCTATTCTCCAATCACTATATTTTACGAATTCTTCAATATTTACTTCTTTTTCTTCTGACATAATTAATTTATTTTTTTCTAGAGAAAGACTTCCTAAATATATATATGTATTCTTTTTTCTTGAAATTTTCATCATTAATGTTTTAATTCCACTATAAGGTCTAAAAGTTCCTTCTGGCATAGTATGTATAGAATGAAGATGAAAACCATTCAATATATGCTTCCTTAAATTTTCAAAATTTCCTCCAGAAAAAGCAAACCTGGCAGGAACAATTGCACATAAAAATCCGTCCTTTTTAATATTATCTAATAAGTTCTCGACTGCAATACCATCGGATTCTCTAGTGATAAATGTCTTTTTTTCTAATAATTCTTCTATATCAAATTTCATACCAAATGCAGGAATACTAATTATTAAATCAAACTTGTCTTCCAACAATAATTCTTTATATATAGATTGATTAATAATTTCAGCATTATTAAAACTATCCAAAGAATTTTCAAGAAGAATATACATTAATTTATTTTCAGTAGTTAAGATAAACTCTTTGTTTTTATACTTCCTTATAATATCAACAATTCCTACAAGACTCTTTTCTACATCAGTAATTAAGATTTTTTTAGCATTACTATTTTCTTCAATAATACTTTCAAGATAGGAAGTAAGATATTTAGGGACAATAATCCTTCCTGTTCGATCATTTCTATAAGTCTGTATAGTAAATTCCAAGGGATCAATTTCTTTTCCTAAAGAATACATTTCTATAAAGAAGTCTCTATCGCCGGGAAAATAGCCAAGTATCTCTTCGGTTGATTCTTTCATTGTTTCATAAACTATTTCGGGATCAGTATCTTTATTATTTTTAAATTCGCTAAGTTTACTATTTGTTATTCTAACCCTGAGAATTTCACGTATAAGCTTGTCTTTATTATTAATGCCTTTTTGATATAATAAATTACAAAAATGTTCTATGCTTTTTTCCACTGCCTAACCTCCTTCCACATATCAGTTATGTTAATAATAATATTATACTACAAATAATTTAGTATTGCAATACTAAAATTTAATTATTAAAAATCAAGAAATTTATTCTTCTGGATCTTTATATGACTCAAACTATCCTCAAATACTATTCTGAAAGGATTTTTGGTTCTATACTCTTTTGAATTGCTTCAAACAGACTTTACTGCTATTATTAGCTCTTCATAATTAAGAAGGATAAAAATCTTTTTGAAACCAATTACTTAATGTTTTCCAAATATTATCATGCATATCTGTTAAGACTTCTTTGTTTTTCTTCACTTCAGTTTGATTCGATTTTGATATTGTAATATCACCATATTTTTCAACATACAATTTTTGACCAGAAGTTAATTGAAAGCAATATTCTAGTGCCACATAAAACTGATAAATAATTCCTAATACGGATGGTGTCGCATCATTTTTTAGTTTATCAGACATTTCCAATAACTCCTCCCCTCTCCTGCTTTAAATTAGAATATAATAATTACATACTACTGTAATTGATTTACTACTCTAAAAAAACTCAAATAAACATTGTATATCTAAATCTTTCTTTCTTCATATACTTTGGCCGAATACTACATATCTTGTTAATTTATTGCTAAACCACTACCAATTTTCCAATTCCAATTTTCCAAATGTAGGAGACAAAACATCTGTAGTTTCTTCTTGATGAACCTTTACAGCTTCTTGAAATTTAAACCAATTTGTATCTTTATAACTACTAATATCCTTCCATGAATAGCTATTTTTAAAGAATGATATCACATTAAAAATTAATATCTTTACCAATCTGAGCCATTCAGATTTGCTCCTTAATCTAAAAAATTTAATGTTTTCGTTCACTATTTGGTCCATCCATTTATATATATCATAATCTTTTAATTCTTTTTTCCCATACTCCTCTTTTAAAGATAGCTTTTTATATCTCTTAATTCTTTCCTTTTTATATTTATTTTTTTGATCTTTTTCACCAATAGCTTTACTAATATCTTTAACTAAACCCTCTCTGTCCATATTTAAAATATCTTTGTTACAATTAGGATTTACATATAATCGAAATCCTTCAAACATACGTCCGACTGCTTTTAAAAACAATTTTTTATTATTAATTTTCGCCTGTGAATCGACTAATCGACAATCTACCCAAGTTTTACCAGGTCTATCTGGATTAGTACCTGTACCAGCATGGCCAATTTTTAGGAAAGGCTTTTTTTAATAAGCCTTTTATTGCATTAAAATCATCATAATAACCTACAAAGTTCTGATGTGCCCAGATATCTGCATAAGCATGACTAGCTATTCCGATCCTATATATATTTTCACTTGTAAAAGCTGATTTAAGAATTTTTCTAGCATTTTTACTATCAGGTGTAGTATTAAGATAATGTAATTTTCCCTCTTTGCGTCTTGCTGAATTTACAAAAGGCTCCCCTGGAACAAAATGAAAAAGGGGATAAATCCTAAACAACTTTTTTTTAGGTTTTAAAATATTCTTAGTTTGACTGATGTAGTTACTATAATAATCTTCTGAATCTATGTTGACTTCAAATATAATGTCATTATCATCAACATACTGGCTCGAATAAGCTAACAAATATGAATCATCAGGACTAAATCCAGCTCTCGCTGCTATCAAATAAGTAATATAATAATGAAATTCTATATCCATTATTCTCCTCCTTCAATATTCTAAATTGTTTATCTCAAAATTTAATGCTGCCAAATTAAAAAAATAATATTATCTTTCAAAATATATATAAAACAATCTAACTACATATTTCTATAAAAAATATTTATCTCCTTAAATATTTTCCTTTTATTACTTATATATTGGTTCTACCACAAAAAGGTTGTAAAATATAGAAACAAAACCATAATGTGTAAATTATTATTGATAAAAATTATTTTTCTAGCACACCTAAGAACCCCTATAAACCTTGCCATATCAACGTTTATATGATATAATTATAGTAAGAATACAAGGGGAGATGACTTTTAATGTTTACATCAAATTCGTTTCAACAGATAAGTTTCTTTGATAAAGTTCATAATATGCCTAAATAT
>JBDNGI010000636.1:0-2321 GCA_041689345.1 Halanaerobiales bacterium | reverse complement strand
AGGAAAAGGTGGTGTAGGTAAAACCACTACAACGGCCAATATTGGGACAGCATTAGCTATGATGAACAAACGTGTTTGTTTAATAGATGCTGATATAGGTCTGAGGAACTTGGATGTGGTGATGGGTTTAGAAAATAGGATTGTCTATGATATTGTTGATGTGGTTGAAGGGAACTGTAGATTGGAACAGGCATTAATTAGAGATAAGAGGAATAATAACCTTTTTTTGCTACCAGCTGCTCAAACTAGAGATAAAACAGCTGTTACTCCATTTCAAATGAAAGAACTTACAGATACTTTAAAACAAGATATGGATTATGTAATAGTTGATTCTCCGGCAGGTATTGAGCAGGGTTTTAAAAACTCTATTGCAGGTGCAGACCGCGCTATAATTGTTACTACTCCTGAGGTTTCAGCTGTTCGTGATGCTGATAGAATCATTGGTCTTCTTGAAACTGAGGGTTTAAGGGATCCGGAAGTTATTATTAACAGATTAAGACAAGATATGGTTAATAGAGGAGATATGATGGATATCGATGATATGATTGAAATATTAGCTATCGATCTAATAGGGGTAGTTCCAGAAGATGAAGATATAGTTATTTCTACTAACAGGGGAGAACCTATAGTATTAAAGTCGGATAAATCCCGTGCTGGTAACGCTTTTCATAATATTGCTAGGAGGATAGATGGGGAAGAATTACCATTAATGAGTCTGGAAAATGATAATCTGTTAAGTAAATTGAAAAGAATTGTAGGATTGTCTTAAAGGAGGGGGTTAAGATAGACTTTTTAAAGAAGTTAGGTTTAAAGAGCGATTCTGAAACTAGTAAAAGTGTAGCTAAAGAACGTCTGCAGTTTATATTAATTCATGACAGAATAAAATTATCACCGGAAGAAATGAAGTCAATGAAGAAAGAGTTATTAGATGTATTAACAAAATATATAGAAGTTGATGATACTCAGATAAAGATGGAACTTGATAGAAATGAAGGAATGACTGCCTTGATAGCTAATTTTCCAATAAAAAGATCTGGATAGGACTTTGCTTATGTTATGGAATAAAAAACTAAGGCGTAATGTTAACTGGTATATTCCAGTAATAACTTTGTTGCTAATAGTGGTAGGATTGCTGGCTATTAGCAGTGCTGTTGAATTGAATAAACCCAATTCTACTGGAATTCTATTATTACAGAAACAGCTTGTTTCTGTAATAATAGGTATATTATTAATTTTTATTATACAGTTTTTTGATTACCATGTATTTGAACATTTATCTGAAGTTATTTATATCTCTACAGTAAGTGTATTGGGGATAATATTGCTAATAGGTTACACAGTGGCAGGCACTAAAGGTTGGATTAATCTAGGACCTGTTAATTTTCAACCTTCAGAATTGGCTAAGATAATGCTTATTTTGGTTTTAGCTGCTGTTATTGATAGGAATAAGGAACAATTAAATTATTTATCAGGTTTTTTTAAGCCTATTATATATATATTGATTCCTTTTGGCCTGGTTATTTTACAAAATGACTTAGGGACCGCTTTGGTTTTAATTGCTATACTAATAGGTATGATGTATGTTGGTGGTGCTAATACCAAGTTTATGGCTATTATTTTTGGGGGTGGTTTCCTATCACTGCTTTTATTAATAGTCTCACATTTTATTTTAGGTACACCATTATTATTTTTCAAAGAGTACCAATTAAATCGTTTAATTGTTTTTATTAATCCTAGTATTGATCCTAATGGTATAGGATATAACTTGATACAATCTAAAATTGCCCTTGGCTCAGGTCAGTTAATGGGGAAGGGACTATTTTCTGGAACCCAGAACCAATTAAGGTTTTTACCAGAAAAACATACTGACTTTATTTTTTCTGTTATAGGAGAAGAATTTGGATATATTGGGGTTCTGGTCGTAATAGTATTGTATTTACTATTGTTATGGCAGATATACAATGTTGCTAATAGGGCCAGAGATAATTACGGACGCTTGGTGGCTGTTGGAATAGGCACTATGTTTTTCTTTCATGTTCTTGAAAATATAGGAATGACTATGGGGATGATGCCGATTACCGGTCTGCCATTACCTTTTATTAGTTATGGTGGTAGTTTTATGATAACTTCATTGGCTGCTATTGGCCTGGTTATTAATGTTAATATACGTAGAAAGAAAATATTATTTTAATTTATAAAAAAAGTATAATTTATCCTCACCACTTAATATATATTATTAAGAAGGGGAGGAGTTAGATGAAACTATGGGGATTGACAATAAGGGTTAACCCCCTTTTTTTATTAATTTTATTTATTTTTTT
>JBDNGI010000635.1:0-3817 GCA_041689345.1 Halanaerobiales bacterium | reverse complement strand
AGACTTAAAATGTTTGTTACAAGACCTGGAAGGAATTTCAAGGGTTTTTTGTATGGAATTGCCCATAACAAAAGAGAAGTATTAAGTAATATTCTAAAGTTAAGAGTTCCAGAAGAAAAAGTAAAAACTTTATCCAAAGAAGAAATAGAAAGTTTAGTAAATGCTTGTAGTAACTACAGAGATAAATTTATACTTGTTTTGCTATATGAGACAGAATTGGTGAAGCTTTATCTTTATGGATTGAAGACTTTGATGTAAATGAGATGGTAACACTATAAAACAAAACATGCCACATTAGTAGCTGTCATAGGGGCAGACGATAGAATTGCAAAAATATACGGCATTTTGAAAAAAGGCAAAAGGTCATATTCGGTAAAGGAATGATTGTTATATGTTTAATGTTTCTAGAAAAAAATCTTAAAAGGAGTTTTAAAACAATGATTAAAAAGCATCTTGATTATGAAAAGAAAAGTTTTGATTTAGAGAATGTTTATTCAGCATTTAAAAAAATAAGTGATAATATTAATTATATTTCAGTTGGAAAAGAGTTGGGCAAAAATGAAACAGAAGATATAAAGCTTAATCATATTGAAGATTTATTAAAATTAAAAGCAGCCTCTAAAGATATCAAAAAAATTATTATAATGACAAGTGATAAGACTATTGTGTTTTTAAGTAACACTTTTAGTAAAATTTTGAGTGTGAGTATTACTGCTAAAAGAAAAGAAATAATAACACAAATTAAAGGGATTTTAGAAGAAGAACTTGATTTGAAAGAAATTACAGATTAATACTAGTGTAAAAATAAGGGCAGTGTATTTGCCAGATGTAGTATGATGTAATATAATGATGTTAATAATTAGGGGTGAAGTAGATTTTAGCTGGATTAACAAGGAGTGATTTTTTTATGAAAAAGATACCTTATGGGATATCTGATTTTAAATCTTTGATTGAGGATAATTACTTATATGTTGATAAAACGAAATATATAAAAGAATTAGAAAAAGTAGGTAGTAAGTACTTATTTTTCATTAGGCCCCGACGTTTTGGGAAAAGTCTTTTATTATCCACCCTTGCACATTATTATGATTTGAATAATAAGAACTGCTTTAATGATTTATTTGGGGATTTATATATAGCTGAGAATCCCAGTGAATTAAAAACAAGCTATATGATATTACAATTAAATTTTTCAGCATTAAATACAGATAGCAAAGAAGAATTAATGAATTCTTTTCGACTTACTTTAATAAATGCTATTATAAATAATTTACATAAATATAAGAACATATTTATAAATATAAAAGAGATTGAAGAGAATATAAGTGAAATTAAAGACATAAAAGCTATTTTTGAATATTTTTTAAAAGAAGTAAAAAATATAGGCAAAAAAATATATCTAATAATAGATGAATATGATCATTTTGCCAATGATATCATCGCTATGGGTGATAGTAAATTTTATAAAGATATTGTTCATGCTACAGGATTTGTAAGGGATTTTTATGAAACAGTTAAAATAGGTACAGGAAGCGTAATTGACCGTATTTTTATTACTGGTATTTCGCCGATAATGTTAGATGGCTTAACAAGTGGTTTTAATATTGCTGATAATATTACTTTGGATAGATTTATAAATGAGATGCTTGGCTTTACAGAAAATGAAGTAAATGATATTTTAGGGGAATTTTGTGAGGAAGTAGAGATAGATAGAACGAAAGAAGAGTTATTAAAGGAATTGAGAAGAAATTATAATGGATATTTATTTAATAAAGATAGCCAACAAAGGGTTTATAATCCTGATATGATTTTAAATTTCTTTAAACAGTATTTACATAATGATAAATACCCAGATCAATTGATAGATGATAATGTCAGAACAGACTATGTAAGATTGAATCGTCTAGTGGAAAATGATAAAAATCGGGAAACACTTGAAAAAATATTAGCAGAAGATGGTATTACATGTGATATTATAACTCGCTTTTCTTTTGATATGATGTATGATAGGGAATATTTTGTTTCTTTATTATTTTATATGGGGCTACTTACTATAACAGGGATTAGATATGGTAAAACAAGATTAGAAATACCTAACTTCGTAACAAGGGTAATTTTCTGGGAGTATTTTGAGCGTAAATTAAGAAGTGATAATAATATAGAATATAATGTAGAAGAACTAGCTAAGTCAATCTGGAAAATGGGATATGATGGAGATATTAAGCCTTTTATATCTTTTATTAGTGATAGTGTAATAAAAAAATTATCATAAAGAGATTTGATAAATTTTGATGAAAAATATATTAAAATAATACTAATTGCTTATTTAATAACAAGTAATTTCTTTAGTCCCTATAGTGAAACTGAAGTTGAAAATGGATATACAGATATATTCTTAGAAAGAGATAGTAGAACCCCGGATTTAAAGTATGAGTGGATTATTGAGTTGAAATATATTAAGAAGAGTGATAGAAATAAACTTGCTAAAGTAAAGCAGGAAGGGTTAAAACAGCTAGAAAAATATGCTACAAGCAGAAGATTTTATGGTAAAGTTAATTTTAAAAAGGCCTTACTTATATTTATTGGTAAAAAGGAGTATGATTTAATAGTTTTATGATATACATTTAGATTTCATATTATACAGATAGTGAGGAGGGTGTATCTTGAAAGAATTTAATACTACTGGGGTTTGTATTCCAGATAAACACTATATGGTTGATATCACTAATAAATTAGACCAGATAGAGAGCTTAGTAGAAAAAGGTAAGTACTTCACTATTAATAGACCTAGACAGTACGGTAAAACAAGCAGTATGTATTTGCTGGAAAAAAGATTAGAGAAAAAAGATTACTTACCAATATTTATCAGCTTTGAAGGTATTGGTGATGATGTTTTTAAAGCAGAAGATAAGTTTTGCAAGACACTATTAAGTATTATAAAAAGGGATTTGAATTATAAAAAAGGAGAAACCTATAAAGAATTTATCAGAGAACATATAGATGAAGTTGATAACTTTGCTGAATTGGATAACTTAATTTTTAAATATATCGATAAGCTAGATGAAAAAGTTGTTTTAATGATTGATGAGGTTGATAAAAGTAGTAATAATCAGTTATTTTTAAGCTTTATAGCAATGTTAAGAGATAAATATCTAAGAAGAGATTTAGATAAAGATAAAACCTTTCATAGTGTAATTCTTGCTGGTGTATATGATATTAAAAATTTGAAATTGAAATTAAGATCAAATGAAGAAGAAAAATATAATAGTCCCTGGAATATAGCTGTCGATTTTGAAGTGGAGATGGATTTTAACCCGGCTGAAATAAAAACTATGCTAAAGAGCTATCAAGAAGATAAAGGTCTTGAAATGAATATTGAGGAGCTAGCTGATAAGCTATATTACTATACTTCTGGTTATCCCTATTTGGTCAGTAAAATGTGTCAGATAGTTGATGAAAAGGTAGTTTTAGGAAACAAAAGAGAATGGACAGAAAAAGACCTTGAACAGGCAGTGAAAATTATCTTGAATATAAAGAGTGTTAATTTTGATAGTTTGATAAAAAATCTGGAAAATGATGAAAGACTATATTCTTTTGTTGAAAGTATTATCTATGACGGGAGAAAGATTAGATATAATCAAAACAATGAATTAATAAATAAAGGTGAAATGTTTGGAATTCTTGAGAATAAAGAAGGCTTAGTAAAAGTCCATAATAAGATTTATGAACAGTTGATATATGATTATATGAGTACTAATATTGAAATAAATAGTCTGGCTCAAAAAGATATAAATTTCTATAATTATAAAGATAATTT
>JBDNGI010000634.1:0-3717 GCA_041689345.1 Halanaerobiales bacterium | reverse complement strand
TGGCAGATAAAGTAGAAGCTATAATTGAAAGTGCTGAGAGCAAGAAGGAAGATCTGAATCAGGAGTATGCAGAAAAAGTTGATAAGATATTGAAGAATTTATAAAAAGCATTGATAGATGAAGATGAGGACACTGTTGATAAATATGAGGATGAATTAACAGACCTCTCATTTGATTTAATGTAAAGAAACTAGCGAGGTATATAAATGGATAATAAAAGTAGTAAATCTAATTTGCATTATCATAAGTCCTTAGAGTATGTGAAAGAAAGCAATATAAGTTGTGCTATTATTCAACTTAAACTCAGCTTAAACTTAAACCCCCGGGATCCAGAGATCCTTAACATCACAGGATTTTGCTATTATTTAAGATGTCAGTTTGCTCTGGCTGAAAAACTCTGGAGTAAAAGTATCTCAATTAAAGAAGAGGATAATGAGGCCCATAAATACTTAGAGTTAATTAGAGATGAAGAATCTGAGATAGTGATAGAAAGATACAATCAAATAATTAATTCAGACAATCAGCAAGATAAGCTGCAGCAAATAAAATTTATGAAAGAAATAATTTATAATTATGAAGAACTGATAGCCCCCTATATAGTATTAGGGTTATTATATATGGATGAAAAGGATTATCGGGAAGCATTAATATACTTTACTAAGGCTTTTGATAAGGATAAAGGAGACTCTAATATCCAGAAATACATACTGGCCTGTGAAAAAGAGGTATCTAATCAGGGAAGACATATAATTAAAAAAATAATGACAGCAAGTTTTGTCGGTCTGGTTTTACTTATCTCCCTTTTAGTTGGACAGAATTATTTTTTCGAACAGAAGGCTGAAGTGCATCAGCAGGTTATTGCTGAATACAGTAAAGAGAATAATACCAGTGAAACAGAAATCGGTAATTTATACAGAAAAATAGCTTTACTGGAGGAAGAGAATGGGGAGCAGAAGTTGATAATATCTGAGTTGGAAAGTACATCAGCTCATAAGTCAGTTCAGATTAATGAACTGGAGAATGAGAGTAATTTTATTGTAAGTATAGCTGACCAAATACTATTTAACTCTGCTATTGAGTACTATGCAGCTAAAGATTATCAGCAGGCTCTAATTATATTTAAGAATGTTTATAATAATAGTGATAAAGAATACTTAAAAAGAGAAAGTGTCTTTTTCTTGGCTAGAATCTATAAAAAACTCAATAAATATGAGCAGGCAAAGGATAAGTTTTATGAGTATATAGAAAAATATCCGGATACAAATTATTATGATGACTCACTTTATAATTTAGGCTTATTATTAAGCAATAAAGGAGAAATCCAAGAAAGTAAAAGGATATTAAATATGTTAATAGATAATGTTAATGATAGTCAATTTATTAATTCAAATGTCAAAAATATCTTAAACCAAGGGTGATTATATTGGAGAACTATTATCAAGTATTAGGCATAGAAATGGATGCCGGCGAGAAAGAGATTAAAAGGGCATATATGAAGATGTTACGGAAGCATCCACCTGAAAAAGATGAGGAAGGCTTTAAAAAGATTAGGGAAGCATATGAGACTCTAAGTAATCATAAGTCCCGAGCAGAGTATGATGCTATTCTTAAATATAAGGATGAAATTGAAGAATATATGATTTACGGTCAGGTAGCAATTGAAGAAGAGAATTTCATGGAGGCTGTAAAGTATTTTAAAAAGATATTAGTTATAGAGCCTTCTCTGTCCTATGCTCGTAACATGCTGGGTTTAGCATTTAGTTATAATGGTGATTATCAACAGGCTATTGAACAGTTTAAAAGACTGATCAAAGAGGATTCCAAAAACTCTGCTTACTTATTTAACATGGCGATGGCCCATATGGGGCTTGAAAATTACAGGGTTGCTAAAGACTATCTTATAAAGGCTTACCAGGAGAATAAGATAAATTCAGATGTTGTACTTGCCCTAGTAAATATACATATAAATGATAAGCAATATGGAGAAGCAGTAAGATTATTACGAGAGGCTATTGAGTTAGATGGAGAAGTAGATTTTCAAGATCAAATATACTTCTTTAAGCTACTAGAAGTTTATATAATAGAAGGAGATATAGAGCAGGCTAAAGATATACTTAAAGAAATAGAAAGCATTACTCCAAATGATGATGATGTAAGAAACTATGTTATATGGCGAGTTTCAAAACTTGCTGCTGAATTGTACGATTTGCAGAGATATGAGTACGCAAAAATATTATCTGCTTGGGCTTTGAAATTGGATCCTTACAATGAGGCAGTTAAAGACTTACATAATTCTTCAACACATTTATATGAATTATATAAACAGTGTAATATGTTTCAAAATGATTACGATATTTTGAAACCATTAAAGGGAATTGTTTCGCTTTGGCTTACTAATGATAATGATATTAGTGAATATGAAAGAGAAGAGTATTTTAATGATTTTATGAGACAGCTAGAGTATAAGTATAATGAAGATATATTAAAATCCGTAAGAAGGATAAAAAGAAAGTATAAAAAGGTTTATGATTTAAATACTGAGTTTTTTAATGGATTAGAAAAGGCTTTAGATACTCAAAATAATAATCTTGGTGGTAGCTATAGTTCAGATAGCAATACTAATACAAATGGTAATGGTGGTAGTGGTAACTGTTTTGTTGCTACAGCTGCTTATGGGACTCCATGGGCTAAAGAAATTAATCTTTTACGCAAGTGGCGAGATAAGAAATTGAAAGTCTCATATTATGGTTCTTATTTCATTTGTTTTTATAATAAAGTAGGTCCTATTGCAGCTAATATAATAAGGAAAAATAAATTACTTATGGCAGCCACAAGATTATTGATTAAAGGATTAATTAAATTATTAAAAATCGGGAGATAATAGGATGATTTTTTCTAAGTGTTTAATTCATATTTTTAACATTTCAAGAACTAATATTATTGGGCTCCCATTCTTCAGGGTACTTCTCTTAGTGATAGATTAGATTGTAGGAGAATAAAACGGTGTATATAGAATTATAGCAGCGGTTTATGGAAATAGGATTAGGATTGATATGTGGGTTAAGAGGCTAGGGAGAAAAAGTAAACAAGTATAAGGAGCGTTTTTATGATAACAGACTATAAACAAAAAAAAGAAAGAGTACTAAATGAATTTTCTACTTACAGTGAATTATTTGAACAACTGAATGAACCAATTCCCTACAATATAAAAAACCAAGCAGAAAATATTAAAAATGATAAGTTTGTGCTGATGATTGCTGGGGAAGCAGGGAGTGGCAAATCGACATTTATTAATGCATATTTAGGTAAAGAAGTATTGCCAATGGATGTTAAACAATGTACAAGTGCAATCATTGAAATTGAATATGGTGAAACGTGTGAATTGGTTGCAGAGTATGCTCAAGCACCTAAAAATATTTGTAACTGAGTAGTTACAAAAAAAGAAAGAAAACCTAAACGTTGTCGTAAATGGAATACAAGATATTATGAAGTCATTGTAGAATATGAAGGTATGGGAAAAGTAAAATTATATATATGCCGATTCCCATACCAAAAAAAGTGGAGACTTTATCTTTCTACAGACATAAAGTGTGTTCTTAGTTTTCCTAAAGGATGACCTAAAGACCAGGCCCCTCGGGAGTGTTTTGCACCACAGGCACTCCGTATTTGAACAGACCACACATGAACTGTTTAAGGTTGAACCACAGGCACTCCGTA
>JBDNGI010000633.1:0-3295 GCA_041689345.1 Halanaerobiales bacterium | reverse complement strand
TTATCTCTTCCTACTGCAGAAGGAGTAATCTGTTTTTCATCACCAACAATAATTGCTTTTTTACCTCTCAAAAGGGACAGCAAACTTGTTACATTAGACTGACTTGCCTCATCAATAATTACAACATCAAAAGTTGACATTTTCTTAACAGTAGTTTCAGAGACCTTATAGACAGGCATAATCCAGGCAGGTACAGAGTCTTTAGCTTCTTTCATATATTTACGAGCTTTTTCGGCATATTTACTAGCATATTTACCATAGCCCTTACCAATCTTTTTGACCATACTCTTCCAGCTTTTTAAAGCCCCTATATTCTTTTGAGTAATATTATTAATTAAACTAATTTTAGTTGTAACTTCAACAATTTTTTCTTTTAATTCTCTAATATCATCTTGATTTGCTTTTAATTCATTTTCTAATTCTGTCATTTTCTCATTCTTATTAGCTATATCTTTTAAATATGCTTTTAGAATATTAAATTTCCAGGCTTCTTTCCAGTTATTTGGCTTAAGATCATTTGAATTGAGCTCAGCCTTTAACCAATCTTGATACCATAATGGAGCTTCTGCTTTAACAACTTCCAAATAACTTTTCATCTTCTGCAGCTTTTTTTGATCTTCATTTAATTTAGCTAATTGATTATAATATTCTCCCCAGTTATCTACATGTTCTCTAAACTCTGCAAAATCTTTATTTAAGATCTCCAATAGATTTATAGCAAATGGATGAACTTTCCCATCTTTAAAATCTAATAAATATTCTTTTTGCTTAGTATATTTATCATCTGCTTGATTTAATTTTAAATTCTCAATTTTAAGATCTAAAACTTCTAAAATATTTGCGAGTTCTTTTTCTATATCACGTAAAATATCCCTGCCAGATCCATATATTACTTTATATAATTTCATTTTCAATTTGCTTTTAAGTGTTTTATTATAATTAAAGGCATTACCAATTTTTTCAACAATTGAATTTACTTTTTTAGCTTTATCTTCAATTTTGATTTCTGCTAAATTATTATCTACAAAATTAGCGGCAAAGTTATCCCATCTAACTATTAATTCTTTTTGAATATTTTTGCTTTCAATAAATGCTTTAATCTTTTCCCAATCTTCTTTTGTTTCCAGAAGTTCTTGATTTAAGCGAACAGATTTAACTGCTTCTTTTTGTCCTTTATCTAATAGACCAAAGAAACTTAAAGTGTTCCAGGCATTTTTCCCATTTTCTACTCTCTCAAGAGCCTCATTGATAAACTTTTGATAAATCTCATAATCATATTTATCATTGAGTTCAATATTATCTGTAAAACTTAACTTTTGTGCCTCATCCTGCATTTTTTTATTTAACTCCTTTATTTCTCCTAAACTGCTTTCAATATTATCCATCTCTTTTTTATTGTTTTCAATAAACTCTATTGCCCAGCTATCTTTAATATTAGAATAAATATTATTTATATTTTGGGCAAATTCAGATACTTCTTCTAAATCTTTAAGATTATTTTTTAATTCTAAACCCTCATAATATTTATTGATATCTGCTTCTTTTTTTACTATTTCATATTTATTTTCTGCAATCTTTTCAAATTCTGTTTTGGTTATTATTTGATTTATATCTGGCAGTTTATAATTTACTAAATCCTCTAAAGAGGATTTAATTTCTTTTCTTAGTTTTAAAGCTTCTTCAAGACTCTCACTTGAAGGAATAGTGCTGGGATGTACTTTTATAATTTCTTCATAATCAGTTCTTTTTTCTTCTATCTCATAACTTGGAAAATCATTAAACCATTCATATTTATGACTTTCATTTTTAACAAATCTTTGAGCATCAGCTGGATATAATTCTTTATCCATTGGTTCTATAAAAACTGCTTTATCAGCATTGGATAATTTTTTCATATCTGATTTAATAGATTCTAATTTTTTCCTTTTATGTTCAAATGATTTTTCTAAATTAGATCTCTTTTCAAATAATTGCGCTTCAGAAGAATTGGAAACAATATTTGTAATATTATCTATTACTTTTTCTAATCTCTTAATTCTATCATCATCATTTGATAAGACAGTCATACTTAATTTTTCCACAGCATCAGGCAGCATATCAGAAAGAACTTTTAAAGCCTGTTCTTTTTCACTTGTTACTAATACTCGTTTACCACTAGCAACAAAATGAGAGACAAGATTGGCTATAGTATGACTTTTACCAGTACCAGGAGGCCCTTGGACTACAACTCCCTGACTCTGCTGCAGATAATCGAGTATTCTTACCTGTTCTTGATTGATTTTTTTAGGAAATAAGACATTCTTATCTAAAGTACTGTCCCATTCAGTGTGAGTATCAATCTGACTATGATCAATTTTTTTATCTTCTGGTGGTGTTAAAATTTGTTTTAAAATCGGATTATCTATATCAGAAATACTATTTATCTCATTTTTGAATTCTTCAATATCTTTCATCTGTTCAACTATGGTCTTTTTACGAGTAAATAAAAGCCAGCCATCAAATATTTTTAGATTTTTACTCATTTTGCTTGAATCTAACTTATCTATTTTTTTGATTTCCGCATTTGAAGCAAGACCTTTTAATGAATATAATAAATCCAGAAATCCATCTTCATCAGGATCTGAACTTAATAATTCATCAAAAACTTTTTTTATGCTTTCTCTTTCTGATAAAGATATAAATTCTGAAAGCTGCTCATCTTGAATCATCCAATTTGCATCATCAGGATAAGTAATCTTAATTTCATTAGATTTACCATCATAGTTAATAGTCATATTATGAGTAATAACTGGATAATTGAGGAATGAATTATCTTTATACCACTGAATTAAACCATAACCCAGGACAAATTCTATATTGTCCTGATAATCTAGAGCTTTTCTTTCTTGAAAAAGTTGATTATATATATTTCTTATTTTTAAAATAGGTTCAATTTCTTTTAACCAATTTTCTAATTCTTTTACATAATCCTGATAAACTTCAATTCTTTCATTTTGATCAGCAAAATAAATTTCTTGTTCTATACCATCTTCATCAACAATTGATCTTTTATTTATTTTTTGAGGCAGACTATATTTATCACTTTGATCAAATTCTATCCAGCCTTTTAATATTTCAGGTATGGCTGGTTTTTTTGGCTCATCCGATCTTTTAATTGTTATTACTGGAGGAGATAATTCTGTCTCTTTTTCTATAGTAATGTAATCTTCAAACTTAAATTTATATTCATAAAGTAAAAGATTATTATATTTATCAATGTTATAAGTTGTTTTATCACCTAAGCGAATAACTTCTT
>JBDNGI010000632.1:0-2750 GCA_041689345.1 Halanaerobiales bacterium | reverse complement strand
TCCACCGATTGAGGGTTTAATAATAGATTATATTGCCTTAAATGGAGGAGATCCTGAAAAACTCGGTATTGATACAACTGTTATTACAGAGATCGCTCGGTACTATAGTAATGTACTTGGTGATAAGGTACCTACTAATTATCCCTTTGTTGGGGAACATTTTAATTCAACAAGGGCAGGAATTCATGCAGATGGTGTTATTAAAAATGAAAGAATATATAGTATCTTCGATACAGGTAAATTGCTTGCTAGACCTCTTACTGTATCTATAACAGACAAGTCCGGTGTAGCTGGGATTGCCCTATGGCTTAATAATTATTTTAAGTTAGAGGGTGACGAGGAGCTTGGCAAAAAACATCCTGGTATTAGAGGAATATATAATTGGGTAATGGTACAATATAATAATGATCGTATGTCAAGTATTTCATCAGAAGAAATGCTAACACAGGCAAAAAAACACCTACCTTCTTTATTCCACTCAGATCTTGAGGGTTTGAAGAAAAAAGGTATGAGATTAGCTATTAAATTAATAGATAAATTATTGGAAGAAAACCCAGCCATCAACACAATGGAGAATGCATATGTAAAACCAATCTTAAAGAAATTTATGAAACACACTGCCTTTGCAAAATTGATTTATATAGTTGATAAAGATGGTAATCTTGCATCAGATTATGTTTGTCAACGAGAGAATTTAGAGCAATATAAGACTAAATTTGAAGAGGATAATTTCTCTAATAGAACCTGGTTTAAAAATGCTATTATTACATGTAAAACTACTGTTTCTGATTTCTTTATTTCAAGGATTGTGGAAGAGTTATGTATTACTGTATCTAAGCCTCTGATGGATAACAATGGTGATATAAAAGGTGTTTTAGGTATAGATATAAATTTCGATAATTTAATTAATCTATCTGATTTTGAAATGTAGTAACAGATAATTAAGAAATAAAAAGAAACAGTTAAGGAAGATTTGAAGATAAAATAATAAAGCTGCAATTAATTAAGATGCAATCTTTAAAATATGCAGGAGCTGTGGAGGTTTCGTCTTATTTGACAGAAGAGTATTTCTACGTTATAATATATCTACAGTTCATTTAAACATTTAAGGGTTATTAACCTTTTGGTATTACCCTTTAATGAATTTGAACATTTAAAACTGAATAACCTTTCGGGGGGTGTTCCGGTTTCGCCTGTTTAGGGAATGCTTCAGAAGCGGGTCGAGGACTCCTTTCACTCGTAAAACACTGGTAACTTAAAATTATCTGCAAACAACGATAATAGTTTCGCTTTAGCTGCCGCGTAGGTATGCTAACGCTTAGTCGCGCTCTTGTCTGTGGAGACGGTTAAGTGTCATAATTAAGCAGACTACCATCTATCCGATGACTGTAAGTTAGGTGGAAATTAGCAGTCTAGTAGTATTAGACCCTGTCTGGTGGGGCTGATGCTATGAAACTAAAGATCAGACTATACCCGTAGAAACTGCTGTATGAGCTATGCAGTACGTGGGTTCGAATCCCACCACCTCCACCAATACTTAAAGTATATTATATAATGGTTGATGTCATGTATATATATCAGTAACAGTTTAACTTATAAATAAGCAACATCTTATCACAGATTTGTGAAAGGGTGTTTTTTTATTATATCTGTAGGAAACATCAATCCCGGAAAAAAGTGATATATTTTTACAAATTTGCAGATTGTTTTATCTAGTTAATGTTGCAAAGAAAAATGTAACCGGATAAGGAGTTAAATAAAAAAATGGGGCATAAAAAGACCTCCTATGCAAGTTATAAATAACTATGACAGGAGGTTCTTATATTTATCTTATTTAAGCAAATATCATTGTCAAAATAGTAATAATGCCAAAGCTTAAATGAAGTTTGTTAGTAATTGGGACACCATTCTTTTTTGAATGGGAAATGGTTTTATAGGATTTAACTGCCAGTGGTATTGTAATAAAAGTTAAAAGAGCAGCCAGAGGAACCATTCCCAGTATTATATAAAGTAAGGTTAAGCCATAGGAACTGATCAGTAGTATTAAATATAAATATTTACCTGTCTTGTAACCAAGACGGACAGTGAGAGTCTTTATATTCCAGTCTTGATCCCTTTTATAATCCCTTATTTCATTACTTAGCATTAACATAGGTATCATAAGACTTACCGGCATTCCAAGTATAATAGGGTTCCAGGAAAATTGTTCTGCAAAGACAAGGTAGCTGCCATATACCATTAAAGGTCCCATTAGTAGGAAAGATAGTGGTGTACCCAGTCCCCTTTTCTTGTATACTATTGGTTCACCAGTATATGAATATCCACCAATCATGCCAAGGATTCCTACAATCACTAAGCGTGTAGTTGTCAGGTGAGTCAGGTACAGACCTATAATACCTGTAATGACAAAACAGGATATACCTAATATAAAAATTAATATATCAAAACTAGATCTTTTTTGTCCCAGGAAATTATATCTTTTTTTACCCTGAGAACGGTATGATACATATTTTATTTCACACTCAAAATAATCATTTATAAAATTAGTAGCTGTTTGAACTGCTAATCCAGCTATTGTTACTAAAAATATTAGCCAGAGATCACGGGATAAATTCCCAGAAAATAAATTTCCTTCTAAATGGGCGATTACTATTCCTAAAGTAGTTGAATATAAAGCCAATGTTAGTGAAAGTGGCCGCGAAGCACGCCAGATGTCTTTTGATAGACTACTTTTATTTTTTATAAATTTA
>JBDNGI010000631.1:0-2918 GCA_041689345.1 Halanaerobiales bacterium | reverse complement strand
TCTTTCAAACTATACAACCTCCCATAAATTAAGTACTGTTAAGTCTTTTAAACTTTACCGCCACAACAAGAAAACATCTCCAAAGCTTGGCAAATTCCTCTTTTGTCAATAAATAACACCAGTCAATGAATGCCGGATGTATCCTCCAATTGCAGGAATTAGTTTGTGATTAAACTTATTATATTTTATACATCATTTATATTATTTTTTTAGACTAACTACGATAAGATAATTATATCATAGTACAATTTTGAATTCATTATTCAATGATTATAAACAAAGAAATCTTTTTAAACAACATGCACAAAGCAATGTGCTTTTTTAAAAAAAATGCCAAGAAAAAAAATATTAATTGACTAATTAACTGAATTTCCTCCAATCAGAACAACTACGATATCATTGACATTAGTAAAACTAGAAAATTCTATTGAATCACCCAACTCATCGAAAAACAACTCAGCATCATGCTTATTCAAATAATTCTCGGCATCAAGTTTGGTCCTTTTTATAGTTTCACAATCAGCAATAGCCCCTGCTTTACCGTCACCATCGACACCATCGCTATCAACTCCTGCTATAACAATATTATTTCTATCAGCAATTTCTATAGCAGAACTTAATACAAATTCCCGATTTGGACCAAATCCATCTCTGTCTTCCCAGTCAAAGGTAACAATCATTTCTCCACCCATAATTAATGCAGCAGGTGGTGAAATTGGAAGACAAGAATCTTGAATCTCTTTGGCTATACCCATGATAGTCTTTGCTACAACCTTAGCTTCACCTGTATTTTGACTAGTTAAAATCATAGTATTAAAACCAGCTTCTTTTGCAATTTTTTCAGATGCCTTAAGAGCTCCCATATTATTTCCCACTAAATAATTATATACATTCTCTGGCACTTCCCTGGGGGGTTCCATAGATTTATCTTCCAGGCCTTTTAATAAGTGATCAGATATACTATCAGGAAGTTCATCCCAAATTCCATATTTCTTAGCCAGGTTGATAGCATCTTCAAATGTTGATTTATCACAATAACAGGGCCCAGAGGCTATTACACTTAAGTCATCACCCACAACATCAGATAATATCAAGGATATCGTAGTAGCCCCTCTTTGAGAGCATAATTGTCCAAAACGCCCACCCTTTACCTGTGACAAATGTTTCCTGATAATATTTATATCAGTAATATTTGCTCCACATTTCATTAATAATTGATTAAGTTTAAACATATCATCAATTGTTATACCTTCTGGTGGAGCACAGAATAAGGCAGAACCACCACCTGTAATAAGAAAAAGAACCAATGTAGAGCTAGTAGGATCTAGTTGTTTTATTTGTTCCAATATTTGCTTAGAATATTTAATGTTCTCCATTTTAGGTTCAGGATGGTAGGCCTTATAAACAGGAACAGATTTTATATCAACACTACCTATTTCCTCTCCAATTTTGGTAATCAACAAACCATCATCTGGTTTTAGAATATTTTCCAGGGCTTTAGCCATAGGTGAGCAAGCTTTACCAATACCAAAAAGTAGAACCTTATCATAATCCTTCATATCAAACTTTCTATCCGCAACTGTAAGTATATTATCAGACAGTTTCACATTATCAAATACTGCCTGAGTGGGATCAGCTGCTTTTACCCCTGCTGTAATCATTTCCTTTGCAATCTTTCGGTAATTATCATACTCCATTGTAAATCCTCCTTGATAACATTTTTTTAGTTTTTATTTAAAGATACAATTAAGACATAAATTTTTAATTACACTTATTTTGATACTTGCTGTACTTTCACCCCCACTTGTAGAATGGCCCTAAGATCAAACCATAGGAGTTTAGTAACGCCATTAAGATAATTCATGATACTATTTGTTAAATTGTATACATTTATCATATTACATTGCTTTTTTCAATACAATATATATTATGTTAGTAATTACTATAAAAATACTAAATAATTATGTACAATTTGCACAAAGGTACCCTACATATAAAATATCTATTATTATTTTTTTATTATTCGCATAATTTACAAAATAACTCAATAGCTGTCTTTCCTAAATATTTATTTACGATAAAGATATAGATGATATGCCAACAATAAAGTGAATAAAAATTTAGTATTTCTAGGGTCATATCCAGTTATATCCTTTATTTTATTTAATCTATACAATAATGTGTTCCTATGAACATAAAGGGCATCAGCAGTCTTACTAATATTTAAATCATTATCTGCCAAAGCCTCTATTAATGGGCCAATATCATTATTATCAAATAACTCAGCAATATCACTCTCAAGCATATGATGTAAATAATATTCAGCAGAATCCGAATCTATATATGGTATAAAATAATCATATCCAAGGTGGTCAAGATAGTAAATTTTTTCCTTTGAATCATAAACTTTCTCTCCGACTTCTAAGGCATGTTTTGCACCTTCATAAGATAAGTATAGTCTCTTTAATACAGGAAAAACCTGTCCTACTCCAATTTCTACAAAATCAAAAACATCTTCAAGTTCTTTTAATAATTTATCTGCTAGAGACTGAATTACTTTACATTGTTCCTTGAAAATATTTGATTTAAGTGATTTTATAAAAACTAAATTTTCCCCCCTTATTAAAAGTATGTCTTGTTCTTTATCTACTTTAGAGAGTGAATACAAATCATTAATTTTATTATGCAGGAATTTATTGTCACTAGGAAGGGTTTTTATAACCATAACAACCCTGTATAAATCGAAATCAACATCAAATAATTTGGCTCTATCATTAAATAGCTCATCATTCTTTATATTATTACTTAATAACTGTTGATAATAGTTTTCTTTAGCTTTATGCTCAAGGGCAATTTCTTTTTGTAAAAAGTTATGAGATAACATTAATTCTACTAGGTTTTTTACAATCTCACCATAT
>JBDNGI010000630.1:0-10633 GCA_041689345.1 Halanaerobiales bacterium | reverse complement strand
TTACAACTTGCTTTTTATTCATAATAATGTCCTTCCCTGATAGAAACTACTTTATTTATTATTATTATCTAATAGTGATTTTAAAATTGGAATAATAATAAGATATGAGACTAAGATAGATGGAATTATATAACTAGCATTATAAATCGAAGAATAGAGCCAAGGGCTCTGTCCTTCAGGAGCATATTGACCAAAGAAGATAACCCCTGATAGTAAATGAGATATAAATCGACCAAAACCACCTAGTAATACTGCAAGTAATATATTTCTATAAGCCTTCATCATATTATTCTTTTCCAATTTTACAGGAATAAATCCTGCTAACCCCACTAACATATAGGCAAATGGATAATCAAGAAACACTTGCGCTGGATGAACTATATATGGATCAAGTATCAATTGTAACAAACCATAGACAAAACCAGTAATAAGACCTGGTATTCCTCCCCAACGAATAGCAACTATCAAAATCGGTAACATCTCTAGACTAATTTTACCCCCCTGAGGCATTCTAAATAAAGTAATAAAATTTAATAACGCTGCCAGAGCAACTGCAACACCAATCTCAGTCATTAACCTTACTTTTTTATCTCGCATAAAAAAACTCCCCTTTCTGGAAGAACAATACCGGAGGTGAGTTTATAGTTAAAGATAATTATTAATATTATCTCCCTACGCCTGCATTACCAGGATCAGGTTCCGGGTCGATGTACAAAAAACATCCTCTCAGCTTCCGTTATGGCTCCCCATTTTTTATATTAAATTAATTTAGGATATAATATTGATCCTAAATAAGTATATTCTGGATTAATTAAAGAATTCCTGCTTATACTTATAATTTGTTCCTTCATCTCAAGGTTATTACTAAACTCTCATTTCTACATACTTTGCATTTCCTTTAATATTAAAGCAGAATCATCAGCTTTAAATATAGCAGAACCTGCTACAAATAAATCTACACCTAATACTTTTAATTTTTTTATATTATCTAAATTAACACCACCGTCAATTTGAATCATGGTTTGAAGATTCTTATTATCAATCATTTTACGGAGACCTTTTATTTTGTCTTCCATCTGAGGTATAAATTTTTGCCCACCAAAGCCTGGATTTACTGTCATAATTAATACCTGATCCAAATCTTTTAATACATAGTCTAGTACAGATAGTGATGTAGCTGGATTTAAGGCCACTCCAACCATACAACCCGCTTCTTTCACTTGGTTTATTACTCGATCCAGATGAGTGACAGCATCTGCATGTATTGTAATAATATCTGAACCAGCTTTAGCAAATTCCTTAATATATTTCTCTGGTTCTAAAATCATTAAATGTGTATCAAATATTTGCTTTGAATAAGGACGTAAAGCCTCTATTATACCCGGACCAAAAGAAATATTGGGTACATATTGACCATCCATTATATCAAGATGTATATATTTTGCTTCTTTAACTTTACTTATTTCTTTACCCAAATTAGCAAAGTCAGCTGCTAATATTGATGGTGCAATATCTGCCATTATAAACACTCCCTAGTAATTTATAATCTTCTCCATAACCGTTGCTAAGATTCTTAGAATATTTCGGGGCATGAAAAAAAGGTTGATAGCTTTTTCAAATTATTATTATATTCTTCTACTTGCCTTTCTTATTTATTGGATTTCAATACTTCTTGATAAAATAATTTATACGAATTATATCTTATCTCTGAAATCTCCCCATTATTTACAGCATTTTTAACTGCGCATTTAGGTTCATGAGTATGGCTACAGCCTCGAAATTTACAATCAACCTGATAATCAATAAATTCTGGATAAAAGTAAGTTAATTCTTCTGGCAACACATGACTAAGATCAAGTGAAGTAAATCCTGGTGTATCAGCAATCCAACCACCACCACCATCAACTACTGGTAGTAAATCTACCTGACGAGTAGTATGAACCCCTCTTTTCAATCTTTTACTAATTTCCCCTACTTTAAGATTAGCATCAACTATCAGCTTATTTATAAGAGACGATTTACCAACACCAGAAGGTCCTGTAAAGACATTTATATGTTGATGTAGATTATCCTTCAATTTCTTTAATCCGATGTCTTCGTTTACACTAACGAAACAAACTTGATATCCTGCATTTAGGTAATCATCAAGCTCTAGTCTAAATTCACTATCTGCCAGTTCAATTTTGTTTATTACAATTAGGGGTTTAAGTGAGGCCTCTTCTACAATAATTAAGAAACGATCAAGCATGCGTCTATTAAATTCCGGATCAGATACAGCTAAAACTATTAAAACCTGATCAACATTAGCTATAGCAGGTCTATGTAATAGCCGCTTTCTATCATAAATTTGCTCAACAATATTATCCTCAAATTCTACATAATCACCGGGATAGACTTGCTCTCTAATTTTACCCCTTAATTTACAACGATAAATATTCTGTTTGTCATCGGCAGTAAAGAAAAAACCACCTATTGCTTTAGTTATAATTCCTCTCATTAGCACTCCTCTAATCTGTGACTTTTCCCTGCTCAACCAACTGATTATTAATATATATTTCATATCTGGTAGGCCCAACACTATTAAAATATACAGAGATATTATCACCAGGGTTATGTTGGCTCTTGTAAAGTGTGTCTCTACCATTATTATCAATAATAACTATTTCTACTGTCTGTTCCCTGCTGCCAGAAGGTACATAATATTTCATAGTAAAACTTTTATGCAAAACAGCATTTTCAGTATTTATCAATCCAGAACTAATAGTAAGATCAATCTTACTTCCCTCTGGTATTTTTGTACCAGGGTCATAACTCTGTTCTGCTACCTGATTGTTAAGGAATCTTTTGGTCTTTTTCTGGTTCATTTGCCCAAGGTTAAAATTATTTTTTTCCAATAAACTAACAGCATCTTCTTTTTCTAGTCCAAGTATATTAGGAACTTCAATCATTAAAGGCAGGGCACCTTTACTCAATACAATATTTATTTGATTCTCAGCACCAACTTCTTCTCCAGATTCGGGTAACTGTGAAATTATTCTACCCTCAGGAATTGAATCAGAATATTCTTCTTCAATATTTCCAAGGGAGAGTTTTTGATTATCTAATATTACATTAGCCTCGCGTATTGTTAAACCAGTTAGGTCTGGAGCTGTTAGTATCGTTGGACCAAGACTAATGGTTATTCTTACACTTCTGGTTTGTCGCACTCGTTCTCCCCCAAGTGGATATTGTGAAAGAATATTCCCCTCTGCTATCTCTGGATGATGTACCCCTTCATTTTGCATTTCCAGTTGTAATCCAACCTGAGCAGCCTCTTTCCGAGCATCCTTGATATTCATGCCTATCATATCAGGAACCTCTACAACAGGTACATCCATATAGGTCCGATAAAATATAAATATACCAATTGTAGCAATCATAATCATTGCAAATACTAAAACTAGCCATTTAACCCAGGAAGATGTGCTTTTAGGTTCATTATATGTGAGATATTTCTTTTCATTTTTTGCTTTTTTACCATTTCTATTCTCTAGTTTGGAATTCTTTAATTCAGATTTCTTTATAACCATAGTGTCACCATGTTCAATAGAATCCCTATTTAATAAGGATTTATTACTATAATCACATAAAATACTTTCAATCTCGTTTTCCATATTTTCAGCAGTTATAAATCTCTCAGCTGGGTCTTTTGCGATAGCTCTAATTACTAATTTCTCTATATTTGAAGGTATATCAGGATTAATTAAAGTAGGTTTTTTTGGCGTTTCTTGAATATGTTTTAATGCCACAGAGATAGGACTATCTCCCTTAAAGGGAACTTCTCCAGTTAACATTTCATAAAGAACTATTCCTAATGAATATAAATCAGAGCGAGCCTTAATTTCTCCTCCTCTAGCTTGTTCAGGAGAAAAATAATGTGCACTACCAACAATTGTATCAGTTATAGTCATAGTAGTTGAAGTAACTGCTCGTGCAATACCGAAATCTGTAACTTTCACCTGTTTATCATCTGTTAACAGTATATTATGTGGTTTAATATCACAGTGGATAATGTTATTGCGATGAGCCACGACCAATGCTGCGGAGATCTGTTTGGCAATATTTAAGGCCTCAACCACATCTAAATTACCTCGCTCTTTGATTAAATCTTTAAGATTTTTACCCTCAATATCTTCCATTACGAGATATTGATAATCTTGATCCTGTCCTATATCAAATATATTAACAACATTAGGATGAGATAATCTTGCAACAGCTTTGGCTTCATGCCTGAATCTTTTAACAAAATCTCTATCATTAACATATTCAGGTCTCAGCATTTTTAAAGCAACTTTTCGATCCAATAATAAATCCTGGGCCTCAAAGACTATTGCCATACCACCTTTACCTAATTCTTTTAATATTTTATATCTCTCATTTAATACTTTCCCTAACATAATTTCACCCCGTATTTAATTAATCTCAACGATAATAAGGGTAATGTTATCATTGCCGCCTTTATTCATAGCCTGTTCACCTAATAAAGAACTTAATTTATTTATATCTCCATTAGAATCAAATAAACCCTCTATTTCATTAAAACTTATCATATCATGTAATCCATCTGTACAAAATATAAGTTTATCACCCTGTATTAAATCTATTTTTTTGTTTTCAATTTTTAGCATTAGACTTGTTCCTAAAGCCTGTGTTATTATATTCTTTTGGGGATGGTTAAAAGCCTCTTGGTAGGTAATCTGATTACTCTCAAGTAATTCATTAACAAGTGAATGATCTGTAGTCAATTGCTTAAGTTGACTATCTCTAAACAAATAGATACGGCTATCACCTACATGTCCAATATATAATTGCTGATCATAGATAACACCCATAGAGAGTGTTGTTCCCATTCCTTCAAATTCTGAATCTTTTTTTCCTTGATTTAGAATTTTAGTATTGGTTTCAGTAATAAATGAAATAATTTCCTTTGCGATATCATCAAAATTAAAACTGTAAGCGTCCAATGACTTAACAGCTAGTTGACTGGCAATTTCACCGGCTTGATGACCACCCATGCCATCAGCTACAGCGAATATCGGATATGGATTTTCTTTAATAAGATAACTATCTTCATTATCCAAACGAACTTTTCCTTTATTACTATAAACTGCATACTGCAATGTTTTCACCCCTTACTTTTTAAGGTGGCGTAATTGACCACAGGCAGCCTCAATATTTTTGCCTCTTTCCTGCCTTATAGTAGTCTCTATGCCTTTACTTTCTAATATATCCCTAAATTCATTTACTACCTTCTTTGAAGGACTCTTAAAATTAAACTGATCCACAGGATTTAGAGGTATTAAGTTAACATGACATAATAATCCCTTCAATAAACCAGCCAATTCAAAGGCTAGTTCCTTCGAATCATTTAATTCATCTATTAAAACATACTCAAAAGTAACTCTTCTATTAGTTTTTTCTATATAATATTTAACCGCCTTAATTAATTCTTCTATCGGATATTTCTTGTTAATTGGCATTAGTGAATCTCTTAAGAAATTATTAGGGGAATTTAATGATATAGCAAGTACGAGTTGCATCTCTATATTAGCAAGTTCTCGTATTTTTGGTACTATACCTGAAGTAGATACAGTTATCCTCCTCATTCCAATGTCCATTCCTTTTTCGTCATTAATTATATTTATGGCTTTCAGCACTGAATCCATATTATCCAAAGGTTCCCCCATACCCATAAATACCACATTAGAAATTCTAGGTTCTCCGAATTCTTCTTTACTAATACTCCTTTGAATATTCGTAACCTGTTCCACTATTTCTCCAGGGGTTAGGTCACGTACATATCCGTCATTACCAGTTGCACAAAATGAACATTTCATAGCACAACCTACTTGACTAGATATACAAATACTATGGCGACCATCTTTTACAAAGGGTAAATATACACCCTCTATAGTCTCACAATCAGACAGACTCCATAAATATTTCGTTGTACCATCACTAGCTGAAAAAACATCCTTTAAAATTAAATTATTAGAAATAAAGGACTTCTCCTTTAAATCTTCTTGCATATTTGATGGGAGATTTGTCATTTCATCAAAATCTTGAGCACCATTTTTATAAATCCAATTAAAAACCTGTTTTCCCCTAAATTTCGGATAACCTTCTTTTGCAAACCAACTTATTAATTCATTTCTCGTTAAAGATTTTAAATCCTGCTTTTTCATCAAAAAATCCTTCCTATTTTTTCTGTAATTTTGCTATAAAAAAACCTTCTGTATTATTCTCAGATGGAAAAAGTTCTAAATATCCATCTTCCATAGTAGAATATTTATCCTCTAATCCCAGTCGTAATAAGTCTTCCTTAATATCTAATAATCTCAATTCACCCTTATACTTTTTAATAATTTTTTTTATATTGTGCTGATTTTCTTCCTTAGTTAATGTACAGGTACTATACAGTAAAATGCCTTCTTCTTTTAGTAAACTAATAGCGTTTTCTAACATTCCCATCTGAATTATAGCTAGTTCTTGTATATCATCTTTACTTTTAGTCCATCGTATTTCTGGTTTTTGCCTTATTAACCCCAACCCTGAACATGGGGCATCCAATAAAATCATATCGAATTTACCGTCTATATGATAAGTACTACTATCCTGCTTTTCAGTTTTTACAATTTTAACACCTAATCTTTGACAATTATCTTCGATTAATACTAATTTATGATCATAGATATCAAGTGCTATAATTTCTCCTTCGTTTTTCATTAATTCAGCAAGATGAGTGGTCTTGCCTCCAGGTGCTGCTGCCATATCTAATACGTTCATTCCTGGCAGGGGGTTAAGAATATGCCCTGCTAGTGCTGCAGCCGAACCTTGCACAATAAAACCACCTTCTTTAAATAGAGGTAGATTTTCAACACTGCTACTATTATTTATCATATATGTCTGTGGTATATTTGTTGATATTAATCCTATATCCTCTTTTTTATATATAGTTAAAAATTCTTCCTCACTATATTTTAAAGTATTAATCCTTATTATTAAATCGGCAGACTGATTATTATATCTACATAATTCAATGGTCTTTTCAGTCCCATAATACTCCTGCCAATAGTCAACTAACCAGGCAGGATGTGATAAGTAGTCCACTATGTATGACTTTAAGTCTTCAGGCCCAGGGAAAGAGATACTATCCTGTTTCCTGATAACATTCCTTAATAGACCATTGACAAAACCTACGGCACCCCTATTTGTCATTCCTTTGATAGCATTAACTGTTTCATTAACAGCAGCACTTGTGGGTATTCTATCTAAATAAAGCAATTGATATAAGCCAAGTCTTAAAGCTAATATTACTACATCATCCATTTTTTCAATGCCTATCTTGGAAAAATCTTTTATAATAAAATCTAATCTATTTTGTAGTCTTATAACACCATAGACTATTTCTGTGATTAAACCCCGGTCTCGTTGATCTTTAACATTTCTTAAGTACGTATCAAGAACAATATTAGAAAATGCACCATCTTTAATCTCAATTAATATTTTCAAAGCTGTTTTTCTACTATTCATTTTATATAAGACTCCTTAGTCATCCCTACCCATGCCAAACAGCATCAGAATTCTCAATAAGTTAGCTAAAGCTACCAGAGTTGCTGCAACATAAGTGAAAGCCGCTGCCCTTAAAACCTTCTTAGCACCACTTAATTCCTCTCCAGATAAATACCGTTCCCTATCAAGTATCGCAATAGCCCTGTTACTTGCATTAAACTCAACTGGTAATGTAACTAAATGAAATAGAAAGGCCCCAAAAAATAATACTAAACCAGCTAGTATCATATATTGTCCCATCTCTGACCGGAAGAAAAAACCTATAATAGCAAGTGGAAGTCCCCATCTTGAACCAAGATTAGCAGCAGGAACTAAACTAGCCCTGATATTCATTGGGGAATAGTTTGCAGCATCTTGTATAGCATGACCTGCCTCATGTGCGGCAATACCAATAGCAGCTAATGAACTACTACCAAATATATCTTGAGATAGATTTAAAACTTTTTCTTTAGGATTATAATGGTCAGATAGATGACCATTAATCTGCTTGACTGATACATTATTAATACCTTTTTTCTTTAATATTTCTCTCGCTATATCAGCACCAGTCAGGCCCTGTCTTGAATATATCTTACTATATTTATTGTATGTTGCTTTAACCTTATATTGAGCATAGATAGCTAATAAAAAAGCAGGTATAATTATAATTATTGTTGGATCATAGAAAAATGGAAAAAACATATTAATTACCTCCTTTAAATAAATATCTTTTTAGCATCCACATTGGTAAATAATTCTTTAGATATTATAGACGGCTTATCCCGTTTCTCCTACATGTTGTTCAATTCATAAAATATTTACCAATGCTAGGCTAGTAACTTAAGTTGTAGCCCCCAATAAACTACCCTTGTCAATAGTATACCCATGAAGGAAATCTTTAGCAGACATCCTTTTACGCCCAGCCATCTGCATTTCGGTGATTTCAATAATACCATCACTTGTTTTGACTAAAAGCCCATCTTCACTATTAGCTTTTACTATGGTTCCTGCTGACAGTTGCTTAGCCTTTTTATCATTAATATAAGTTTTTTCAGCATTAGTATTATTTATATCATTAGCAATATCTTTATTATCTCTTATGCTGCATTTCCATATTTTTAGCAATTGGCCTTGATGATATGTATAAGCACCAGGCCAGGGGTTTACTCCACGTACCTGATTATAAATCTTTTCTGATGAATTATTCCAATCTATCTCTCCAGTAGTTTTACTAATCTTGGAAGCATAACTGGCTCTTTCATGGTTTTGTTCCTCTCTTGGAGCAATACCTTTTTCGATATCAATTATAGTCTTTACTAATAAATCAGCACCAATATCAGCAAGTTTATCATGTAATATTCCTACGGTATCCTGACGATTTATCTTTACTTCTTCCTTATAGATCATATCACCAGTATCCCAGCCTTCTGCCATATACATAGTCGTAACACCAGTGAGTTCTTTACCATCTAGTATAACTTGATGTATTGGACCAGCTCCTCTATATTCGGGTAATAAGGAAGCGTGTAAGTTAATACAGGCATATTTAGGTAACTCCAGCAATTCTTTACTTAACATCTGTCCAAATGCTACAACAGCTATAATATCAGGAGAATAATTTCTTAACTTTTCTAGAAAACTACTTTTATTTACATTGTTTGTCTGTAATACATCAATTCCTAAATCCAGGGCTTTCTTTTTGACAGGAGTTGCTTGCATTTTTTGTCCTCTACCTCTAGGTTTATCTGGCTGTGTAACTACTGCTATTAATTCGATATCTTTAGAGCTTGCTAATCTTTCCAAACTAAAAACAGAAAAATCTGGTGTTCCCATAAATATTATTTTCACAAAATCACCCCATTTCACCTAATTTAACCGCAGCTAACTGCTGCTAGATTCTTCTCTAATCACGATTGCAAGCTGCAGTAAGTCCCAGGATTTGTTCATCTAAGTTTCAATAAACCCCTGAAACTAAGAACTCACTTTATCTACAAACAAGACTCCATTTAAGTGATCTAGCTCATGTTGTACTGCGCGAGCTAGATAGTCATCAGCTTCAAACTCAATTTCTTCCCCATCTCTGTTTAAGGCTTTAACTCTTACTATACTCGACCGAATAACCTCTGCGGTTTTCCCTGGAACACTAAGGCAACCCTCTTCAAGAATATTTTTTTCTTCTGAAAACATAGTAATTTCTGGATTAATCAATTCTACTAATCCATTTTCATCATCGACATCAATTATAACAACTCTCTGAAGTATCCCTACCTGTGGAGCAGCTAGACCTACTCCTGGAGCAGCATACATTGTATCTGCCATATTATCCAGTAACTCTCTTGTTTTATCTGTAATTTCTCTAATTTGTTTAGCTTTGGTTCTTAAAACAGGATCACCTATTTTTCGTATATTTAACAATGCCATAACAGCACCTCCATATCTATAGCTTTCTTACATATAGATTATATCACTTTAAGAGGATCAACATCAATATTATAAACTACATTTTTAGGGATTTTCTTAAGAAATTTATTGTTTATTTCAGATAAGACATAATTTCTTTTTTTATATCCATTAAATTTTAATATTATCTGCCAGCGGTGTTTGTTTTTTATCATTGCAATAGGAGCTGTTGATGGACCAAACATTTCAAGTATAAGATCCTCAAATGAGCTTAAAAACCCTTCTAATACTTGAGCTCCCTTGATTACACAGTCTTCATCCTGACCTTGAATTATTATATTCACTAATAAGGAGAATGGTGGATATAAAAATTGTTCTCTGTTCTTAATCTCCTGTAAATAAAATTTTTTATAGTCATGATTTTTAGCTGCTTTGATACTATAATGCTCAGGACTATATGTCTGTATTAATACTTTTCCGCTCTTATTTCCACGCCCAGTACGTCCTGCCACCTGTGTTAATAACTGAAAAGTTCTTTCAGCAGATCTAAAATCAGGAATGTTTAGAATAGTATCAGCTGAAATCACACCTACAACGGCTATATTAGGATAATCATGTCCTTTAGCAATCATTTGTGTTCCTA
>JBDNGI010000629.1:0-3261 GCA_041689345.1 Halanaerobiales bacterium | reverse complement strand
CTATAGACATAAAAACAACCCTCCTCTGAGTAAATTTTGATAGAGAAGAGCCTATAATACCCCTATATAAACTTGTAATCATTTTTCTTATATAGTATAATTAATTTACAAGTTTCATTAAATATTAGTGGTTAGAAAGAGTGGCCAAACTCAGGTTCTAATCACCAACGGGAGGGGATATATAAGTCCTCTCTTTTTTTTATTTATTTTTACTACAAAGATAATACGCCAAACTATTTTCTTAAAAGTTAAAATACGGTATTTTTTATTCTTATTAAACATAATTCTGCGATAAATTGCCTATTCCTTGTTTACAATTTGTAATTATTTTTGTAATCAAACTTGTAGACATAACTGATTACAGAAGTGTTTACAATAATATTTGTATTTTTGTAAACATAATTGTAAACATATATGTTGATAAAATTGTAAGTAATTTTAATGATAATTTTGTAAACGAATTACGTTTCGCTCTTTTTTATATCTATATTATCAAAAAAAGTTTGCAAGGCCATTCTCACTACTTCAGACTTATCATAACCAGTAGCCCCTGATACTTCATCAATCGTTTCTATCAATGAAGGAGTAAGATAATAGGTTTTACGTTCTAATGCTGGCTTTTTCTTTGGACCTAATACAAAAGTGTTATTCTTTTCTTTTTCTTCTTCTTCTTCTTCCTCTGCTGGAGGAGGGTTAAAAAAATTTTTCATAGCTCCTTTTGTTTTCTCTTCCTTTTTCTGATTTTGTTTTTCCAGCAAGCCTCCCAGGTTTTTTAAAGTATCATCTACTGACATTTCTCAACAACCTCCTGAGCCAACTTTTCGTAATCTTTTGCACCCCTAGCCCTACCATCATATTCAAACACAGATTGGTTGTGTGCCTGACTTTCTTTCAACGTAGTATTAGTTTTAATCAAGGTGTCAAATAGATTACCACGGAAGTATTGCATAATTTTCTCGCTCATTTCTTTATGTATGTTTAGTCTAGCATCATGCATTGTAATTAATGCTGATAATATCGTTAAATTAGGATTGGTTTCTTCCTGTACTTCGTTAATGGTTCTTAACAGTAACTCAACACCATAAAGAGCATAGGTTTCAGGTTGTAACGGAATGATAACATAGTCAGCTGCAGTTAACGCAGTAATAGTTAATATTCCAAGAGATGGAGGACAATCTATTATAATAAAATCATAAGTTTCTCTTAATGAATTAGATATTGATCTATCTAATAACGCAGCTGAATTAATACGCCTTACAAATTCTATTTCGGCACCACTTAGTTCTATTGCTGATGGTACAATATCAAGGTTTTCGTGTGAAGTCTTTTGTATGATCGATGTCAAGGGAAGTCCTTTATCTTTCATGACATCATATATACTCTGTTTCTGCGCATAGCAATCAATTCCAAATGTGTTAGAAAGATTCATCTGCGGATCCAGGTCTATAATAAGAGTCTTTTTGTTTTTTTTAGTAGCCAATGCATATGACAAGTTATGTGCAGTCGTTGTTTTCCCGATTCCACCTTTTTGATTAACAATAGCAATAATATTAGACATTATTACCAACTCCTTTTAGAATTTTATGTAAACATATCAATGATTTTTTGCAATTATATATATACTTCTATGTGTCCTATTAATATCCTTTTTTTTTGAAAAAGTTCTTTTATATTAGTTTTACTGCTTTCAAAAGGAATATTTTAGTATATATCTTAAAATTTGAAAAAAAATAAATCAATACATCTAGATATATTGATATTAAGCGAAAGGATATCATTATAAATATGCAATTATGTGATTGTATATTTGCATAACTCCAACTAAGGGGTGGGGCATCGAACGATTTGCTTTTATTTGAGCGTACTAGATAGTTTCGTCTGTTCAGTAACCTATTTTTGCTGTCATATAGGCTTGTTTCCCGCCCTTCTGTAATAAGGATTTGGTTTGTGGTATAGTTAAATATGTAATAAATTTCATAAGCAAAGGAGGGTAAGAAAACAAAGCAGATCAAAAGGTTAAAAGGGTAAAATCTACTATTACTTGATAACTAAGGAAAACTTTCTGGAAATTCTGAAAAAGAGGAATTTTTATTTGTAATTGATGAAGTTAAAATTAAAGTAGTAACGTCTGGAAAAATGATTGAAGTATATAGGTATGAGACTGGTTCAGTAATAAGAGGGTATAAGGATAATCTAGAAAGGCAATACCGAAGGAGGAGAGTTATACCTATTGATGAGAAACTAAAGTATAGAGATAATAAGCTATATAAATCTAAAAGGCAGTTGAAAAGGTTACTCTATGCAAACACTGATGAATTAGATCAGTTTATCACTCTTACTTTTGCCGATAGAGATATCGACCAAATAGATGAAGCATACAAGTACTTTGTTAAATTTAAGGACAGGTTGCGCAAGCAATCAGAAACATTTAGATATATCATGGTTTACAACTACCAAGAGGATAATACTATCCACTTTCACATGCTCTGTGACCTCGATATAAGCCAGTCCGAGCTATCTAACGCTTGGGGTTAGTTATACCTGTATAGGGGGAGCTTACAATTATAACGGTATTCAAGGCCTTATAACCTACTTATGTAATCATATAAATGAAAACCTAGTCTCCACTGATTTAATCAATAAGCGTTTTTATTATAGTTCGCATAATCTTATAAAACCAAAAGAGACTATTAATCCTGACAATGTTGAAAATTTGATTCCGAATGAGCAGCCAGATTATAGGGCTGAATTCGATAATGAATATATAGGCAAAGTTAAGTATAGCAAGTACCTAAACGAAGTATCATAGGTATGAGAAAAGCCCCCAAAATGAAACTGCAAAAAAGTACTAATTAAAATAAGGATATTTAATAAAAAGGGTGGGTAATGTTCTTCCCACCTCTATTCTTTCTCTTTGTTTTTTCACCTGTAGTCCAACGGGATATAGTTTCTTATATTATCCTCGTGTTATTCCTCTAACCACGAAATAAAGGGCGATATTTTTTCGCCTACCTGACTTCATAATATAGAAAAATAGAGCATTCTAGAGTTTGTAAGGCTACTGGATATCCCTATTTTTTGTTAATTTTAAAATAAGATAATCTACTCTAATCAATTTTTAAGCTAAATTTTAACAGGTGTTTAAAATACAAACTTCGCAACTCTTAGATTTTGCGAATTTTTAGTCTACTAAAGGATTTACTTATAAAGCCTGTTATATCACGGCTTATAGACCCTCCAATATTTTTACTGTAAAACTTT
>JBDNGI010000628.1:0-3522 GCA_041689345.1 Halanaerobiales bacterium | reverse complement strand
TGCTAATTGCTTTTCTGTTTTTTCATCACTTTGACCATGTAATGAATTATTGTTATTATTTTCTTTTTTTGGATAATATGTCATAACGATTTCTTTAATTGCTACCATAGCCATATCTATTGAAATATCATCACAGATAGACTTTAATAATATATTATCGATATGCTCCTTATCTTCTTCAGAAAAACAATCCCCAATTATATCTATTATGATATTATCTAATTCTTTTCTAATCTTTACATCTTCCAGAGAAGGCGGATTGTCCAATAACATTTCTTTTCTGTATATAGACTTTCTAACCTCTATAATTTTTTTTAGAACATCAGTTCTGCTTAACATTTAATTCTTTATACCCCCTCTAAAAAGTAACATAAGTTATGACAAGTTAAATCATACGAAAATCTAATTCAGGTCCACTTTTCATCGCCAGATAATTATCAGGATTATTACCCCCTAATAGTCCCCCAATTCTCGATGCTGTTTTTTGACTTGTTACCATATTATCTTTATCAGGGTAAAATGGATTCCTTTTTGCAATATTAAATAGTTCATCAAATTGATAATTAGATGTAAAAATTATCGATATCGAACTTTTCATATCACTATTGTTTCTTGCTGAGCAATGTTCTGTCCAAGAATATAATTTTTTGATTTCAAGTGTAGAAATTTTACCTGTAGTTGTTCTGGTTTGAGTAAATACATCATCCAAAATGATTAACCGAGTGCTAGGTTTAAGTAATTTGCTCTCTTTTTCTGCTGCCATTCTCTGTCTTTCTTGGTCATTATTATATCCTGCTATTAAATCTTCAATATAGTCCCTAACATTTAAATAATATACTGGTGTTAACTGACTTAAATGAGAAGGTATAATACGCCTATGATAATCAAATTGATTTTTATGATATTCATCTTCAGCAAATTTTCTCAAGGCCTCTTTCCCAGCACATTTAGCCAGTAATGATTTTCCGCAACCAGGGAAAACACTATATATATATTTAGATACTCCCAAATTATCACTTATATTATGGGAGAAGTTTTTTAATTTTTCATAAACCTCTATATTTTTTCTGGCTTGTTTATCTTGATTAAAATCGTCCCATTCTTCATTAGATATTATATTGCTACTTTTTAAAAATTGTTTATAAATCATATATATTGATTCTGCAGGTTCTACATATTTAACTTTTGAACTTTTCTTCGAATTCTCGTTCTTTTCTTTTGATGTATTCGTTGATATCATTTTCTTCAACATTTCTTCTTTCTTCTTTTGCCAGCTTTTTTTCTGTTCCTGTTTGTTGCTCTGCATCATTTGAAACCTCCTGCAAATGCCTTTCATAATCATTCAGATTTATTATACCCTTTTTACAATAATCAAGTAATATACTATCAAGATATTTAATGGGATTAATTATATCATTCTTTTTACCAATCCAATCCATTACTCTTAATATAACTTCTATCTGCATATCATGGTCATCTACATAACCTGCTAGACTATTAATTTGCTCTATATTTTTTATATGCATTCCTGCATTCATTCTATATTTTATTCCATGCAACAGCTTATCTTTGGCACTAATATTTCCTCCCATGAAAAATCCCTTCCAATAATATTATTATCAACTTCTTCATTTTAATTAAATTAGACAAACTAATTTATCAAAAATCTTAGCAAGAAAACTCCATCTAAAACTCCTTACTCCTTTTTGTTTGTAACTAACAAAAACTTAGGCTAATCAACTAGGCTTGTTCCTATTTTTCACACCAAGCCTCATCCAAATCTATGATTTGGGTGGGGTAGTTGACCTAATCATGTATATTATATATTAAACAAAAAAAGAGATAATCCTTCTTTTAAATAGAAGATAAATTTGTTCTTATTTTTTTAAATATTCCTTTTTTCTTCTCCATAAGGTCTTTAAAATCTAATAATGGAAAGGTATACTAAATATTATAGAGTTCACTTGCTTTCAATAATTCCATTTCATGTCTTTTTAATACTTCAATAGTAGTTTCAATATTATCTGTTCTAATTACAGCAAGTGCTTTTTGTTCCGTAGAAAATGCATACATATATTCTACACTAATATTTTCTTCTGAAAAAATTTTAAGGGCTCTTGCCACTCCTCCTGGGTCGTTTGGTGTCGAAAGACAGATAACATCTGTCAGATTTACAGAGAATTTACTATCCTTTAGTATTTTAAGGGCTTTTTCTGGTTCAGATGCTACTATTCTAACAATTCCAAATTCCGATGTATCTGCAATACTTAAAGCAGACATATTAATACCTGATTTAGCAAGTATCTCAGTTAATTCAGTCAATCTCCCGGATTTATTTTCAAGAAACACAGATAATTGTTTAATAATCATTTTTTTCCTCCTTGATAAAAGTCTCCTAATTTATCTTCAACTTAAGAATAAACTTAATAAATACAACTTTCGGAGTATATATTTATCAAATATTTTATTAATTTAATAGACGTTTGTCTATAACTCGTTTTGACTTGCCTTCACTTCTTTCAAAAGTCTTTGGTTCTACTAGTGTGACTTTAGCAGTAAGACCCAATGTACTTTCAAGAGTGTGCTTAATTTTATTTGTAAATGCTTCCAATTTTTTGATTTCATCTGAAAAGAATTGTCCCTCCACCTCTACCTGTACCTCAAGTATATCTAAGTTGTTAACACGGTCAACTATCAACTTATAATGTGGCTCTGTTTCTCCCATATCCAATAACACACTTTCAATCTGAGATGGGAATACATTAACACCCCTAATAATTAACATATCATCACTTCTGCCCAGACATTTTTCCATTCTTACTAATGTTCTACCACAATGGCATTTATCAAAGTTTAATCTAGTTAAATCACGGGTTCGATACCTTAATATTGGCAAACCCTCTTTAGTTACAGTAGTAAACACTAATTCTCCTTTTTCACCTTCTGCTAAGACGTTCAATTCTTGAGGGTCTATGATTTCAGGTATGAAATGGTCTTCATTAATATGTAAACCATCCTGATATTCACATTCACAAGCTACCCCTGGGCCTATAATTTCACTTAAACCATATATGTCAATTGCTTTAATATCTAATCTCTCTTCTACCATTTTTCGCATATTATCTGTCCGGGGTTCTGCACCAAAAATACCCACCCTTAACTTCAATTTATTTCGATCTATACTCATATCCTTTATTGACTCTGCAAGATATAGTGCATATGATGGAGTACAAGCCATTACAGTACTACCAAAGTCCTCCATCAATTGAAGTTGTTTCTTTGTATTACCACCTGATATCGGGATTACAGTAGCACCTACTTTCTCACTACCATAATGCACTCCTAATCCGCCAGTAAAAAGTCCATATCCATAAGCAACCTGGATATAATCATTACGGCCAACCCCAGCACAATTTAAAGTCCTAGCGACAACCTCTGACCAAGTAGCTATATCTTTACGAGTATACCCTACCACCGTAGGTTTTCCAGTTGTACCTGAGGAAGCGTGTACCCTGACTATCT
>JBDNGI010000627.1:0-4234 GCA_041689345.1 Halanaerobiales bacterium | reverse complement strand
TTGACATTACTTGTTTCTGGAACCTGTTTAATTGGAATAATTATGTCCAATTTTAACCCCTCCTACATTTTTAAATTTACGCCTTTAAGAAATTTGGATTATCTTCATATTAGTTTGGTACACATCCGACAATTTTGCTATTACTTCATTCAGTTAAATAGCAAGATGTCTAGGAATATTACCAAAATAAACTTTTTAATCATTAAATTAATATTTGAGAAACATAAAAAAATTTGAGATTTAGGCCTGCTGGTTTGATGGTCAGACCAGTTACAATATATATATATTTCTTCATTCTTTTAGAAATTCCTGCTTGATAATACTTTTTTCTTTAATAATTGGCTCAACTAAAACCCTAGTTTGCTAACAATTTCATATTTTTTTACACTTAACCTGTAATCTCATTTCGAATTAACTTTTCTACATAATCCAGATGTTCGTTCATCATCTGCATTGCTTTACTACTGTCTTTAGCCTTAATGGCATTATATATTTTTGTATGCTGTTCTAAGAATACCAACATCGTATCTTGATGAGATACTAATTTTGTCCTGGTATTTTTAATTTGAAAATCTATAGCCTCACTAATAGATACCATAGTATAATAGAGTACCTTATTGTTGCTGGCCTTGGCAATTGTATAATGAAACATTCTATCTGCTTCTACACTTTCTTCCTCAAAACCAGAACTTAATCTGAGCTTCTCGATATGTTCCTCAAGAACAGTTAACTCACTCTCTTCTATCCTTTCAGCTGCCAGTCGTACTGAATCAACCTCTAGAACCCTTCTTAATTCAACTAATTCTTCTATACTATTTTCTTCCAATAACATCATTAATGATAAGGGTTCAAGTATATTATGACCAGGATCTTTTTTGATAAATGTTCCTTCACCTGGTCTACTTTCAATTAAACCAATCATCTCCAAAGCGCTAAAGGCTTCTCTTATTGAGGCCCGACTTACATTTAGTTGCTCTTTGAGTTTCCGCTCAGATGGTAGTTTATCTCCCTTTTTAATCTTTCCATCATATATTAGTTGTTTAATTTGGTCGATTACCTGTTCATATACCTTACTATTTTTTATAGGTTTAAAAATGGAATCACACCTCCAATCAAAATTAAAATTACCTAATCTTAATTATAAAAAATTTTTATTGGATAATCAATCTACCACAAAAACATTCTAATATAGTGATATATAATAGTCAAGTTTATTCAATATAAAAAAATATATAATTTTAATTATAAGTGATCTCTGCAATAGCTATACCCTGTTCTCCGGCCACAGAATAGAGTAAATACACTTTTTCGTTCTCCTGGAAAATCCCAGGATCCCTTAATTGATGAGCTGGTTTATTTATTGAGTCAGGACTTGATTTTTTAACACGATAATTTACACCCTCATAATCTTTTTCCGGCCGCAACACTTCAACTGCTTCAGTCGGAGTCCAATTTATCCATTCCTGCTGTAAATCAATATAGCTAAGAAAGATTCGCTCTGGTTTATCCCCTATTCGGGTAAAATAAACATGTAATATATCTCCCTTTCTTATTAAAGCTACATGTCTCATCCGATCTATAATTTCTTCACCCCTTACAAAGGTCGACAAACCATCTTTTGAGCGTAATAAAAGGCCACCAGTATTAGCATTTTTAGCAATTGCATAGTAATATCCTTTATACTTGAATGCCCGTAAATAAAAGGGGCCTAATATTTCAGGAGATGCTTCAAAATTTAGCCCATCTTTAGATAATGAAACAAAACTTAATTGATGCTGATCACGATAAGTACCTTGATCCTGGTATGGACCGTGGAAATACATCCGTATCTCCCTTTTTGTATTATCAACATGTACATCCGGTGAGGCAATATGTTTATTACAGATTGTCTGCTCTAATTGCAGAGTGCCCGGTTCATAAATCTTCCAGGGACCATTAAGCAGATCAGCATAAGCCATTCTAATGTATTTCCCACCATGATGAGCAAAATAAAGATAATATTTCCCTAGAGGATTATTAATCCAGTCTGGAACCTTTATCAAAGATGGTCCATTTATATTTTTGGCTCTTTTCCCTTCCAATCCAGGCATGTCTGGATGTATTATTGGATTTTCTATAAAGCGTCTAATCTCTTTTATACTATTCATTATCAATTGTCTCCTTTCATGATTATAATATTAATTTATCTAAAGTCAATCTTACAATCATCAGCCTAAAGATCTTTAGCAGCAGTTATTCATGTGTCCATTTCTCTACTTTTTTAACAATTTCATCAGCCTCTTCTTCAGAATTTGCCCATGTATTTATAACTAATCCCTTTGAAGAAAGTTCAGACATCAAGAGTTCAATCTGATCTGGTTTAGCAAAAATTAATACCCCTTTCCCTGCTTCCTGCATTTTCTTAAGTGTTGGGATATAATTTGTAACTGATGGTCGCCCATCAACATTTGTCCATTGTATCATTTTCAATTCTGGTAATGATAACAGTAAATCTAGATGCTTTACTTGGTCAACGCCATCAAAATGATATAATGGATAATCTAAAAATTGGGATTGGGCCTTTAACTCCGGCATTATAAATTCTTCATACATTGCAGGTGAAATCATCACAGATATATCGCTCTGCATTTGTGCGTGCAAGCCAGGGGCCCAGGTCTGCATCCACCCGATATGGCTCCCTCCTTGATTATTATCTTTTACTATATCATATACATCGCTCATTATATTTTCAAAGGCTATTTCAATTTTCTTCATCGATTCCTTAATTTGCTCCTTATGTATAAGCATATCCATCAATACATTTTCACTGCCTCTAAGATGGGCTAAAGCATCCATGTTGCCTGTTACATCCGGCATTGAAACAACAAATCTATGTTGACCCTCTTTAACAAGATATGAAGCAATCTCTATAGTCTTCCTATAAAGATGACTTTCTTTATCATATATTAATTCATCCTCATAACTTTCCATAGATGGACTAAACCAGATACATTCATCAGCATAATGATACTTAGCACCTTTAAAAAATCCCGCATGTGCAGCTACACCAAGGTTTAAAAAAATACTTGCAAAAGCGTCTCCAGCAAAGTAAGTATTATCAAATTCTTTCATCTTTCGATCCAATATCCATTCAGCGTCTGTCCAATACCTATTAAAATCATTTTCATTGATCTTTTTGGGCTTAGAAAATTTGACATTGTTTTTGGGAGCAGTGACTGTAACAATACACCTATCTACAATTTCATTATTCCAGGCTGCCTTCCACCTTTTTTTTGTCATTTCCCAATCCTTTGCATAAAACATTGTTCTCCCCCTCATTCCAAAAATTAATTGTTAATAAATTATGATATTTCAATATATTATATAGCTTATAGTTTGCTAGATAAATTACTTTTTAAATAGATAATTCATTTATACTAAATGCCTAATTTATTAATCACTTGAGATGGTGGAATCCCCTTAAACTCTTTATATACTTTGCTGAAATAGAAAGGATCATTAAAACCACAGTAATAAGTTGCTTGTGTAACATTACATTCTCCAGTTACTAGTAGACCTTCTGCTTTGTTTATTCTTATTATATTAATATACTGATTAATTGTATATCCAGTCTTCTCTTTAAAAAGTGTACCTAAGTATACTGGATTTAGATCAATAATATCTGCTAATTCTTTTATTTCTAGCTTATTATGATAATTATTAATTATAAATTGCTTGATCTTTTCAATCCTAAGATCATAACTATTCTCTTTTTGATTCTGCATTTTTATTAATTTAGCTAGTATCCTCATTAATATTCCCCTACATTCCATTACATAAGTTTCATCTTTCTCCAACCAAACCCGATTAAATGTAGTATATAAATTTATTAATTCTATATCAATACCAATTCTAGATTTAGTTTTAATAGGAAGATTTAGCTTTTTATCTTCATTAGAATAATAGTTAAAGTTGAAAGCAAAACAATGCATTGGTTCAATTTCATCTGTATAAGCCTGACGAAGGCTGCCCTTCCGAATATAAATTAAATCACCCGGGACAAGTTGATAGGCATTTTTATTAACAATATAGGTCGCCTTACCTGAAATTATATAAGTCAAATCGTAAAAGTCTATTTCTCCTTGTTCCAAGTGCCAATCAGACCAACTTTTTCTTTCTACAAAATATTTTATTATGGGAATGATATTATTATATTGTTCCAAGAAAGGATCACCTCAAATATACAGAATTTTTT
>JBDNGI010000626.1:0-2435 GCA_041689345.1 Halanaerobiales bacterium | reverse complement strand
TCTTCTATCATATTTATCTCCCAAATGTCCACTAACATAGGTAAAAATTGAACGCATAGCTAAATGAACTGTTAAAAGCAAACCACTCTGAGAATAAGTAAAGCCAAACTCATTTTTTAATAAAGGCAAGAGTAGTGGTACGATAAAAAATAAAATATCATTGTAAGAATGACCAATATTATTAACAAACACATTATAATTAATAGTTTTTCTCCCGATTTTCATCTTTATATTCCTTTCGGCTATTTAACACCCATTTTAACTAATTCACTTATAAGCTTATATGAGGTCAGCGGTGTACGTAATAAATTGATACCCTTTTCCTCTGCCCTCTTTACTGCAACCTCTTCAATTTTGAAATTCTCAACAACAATGACTGCTGAAATATCAGCCAAAAGGGCAACAGCTATAACATTCTGATGACCCTGAATAGTTATCCAAAGATTACCTGCTTCAGCCCTTGCCATTACATTGCTTAATAGATCACCAACATATCCACCTACTATTTCTTTATCTAGATCAGCCCCTACTATAACTTCCATTTCTAATTTATCTATCAATTCTTTAACCTTCATATCGAGCATCACCCTTCCTGTTTTTTATCCCCAACCACACTTCTTATTACTTTTTCTCCTTTTCTGATTTATTCCCATCTTTCATAACTGGTGGTAAGGCATGAGCCAGTTCCGACATCCTATCAGCCAGGTCACCTACCTGCTGTTTTAAAACAAAAACACAGTCAGTTCTCTTAGCCTTACCATTAATGATATCCTCTGCCAGGGTCTTACAATCAGGTGCACCACAGGCAGCACAATCAAGCCCAGGTAATATATCAATCTCCTTCTCAAGTAAGACTAATTTCTCCATTGCCTTTTCCATATTACTATCCAGACTACCTAACTGAACAGCTTTTAAATCTTTCGTTAGTCTATAATTATATTTACTATAATCCTGATCAATCATATTGCTATATTTATCAGTTAATTTTCGTAGATTATACTTGGCTTGAAATGGATTAATCACATTGAAAACCCCACCTACACAACCTTGGTTACATCCCACTAACTCAAAATATTTAATACCCTTAACATTATTCCTGGAAAGCTCATCCAGAAGTGCTTTTACATTATGGATCCCCGAAACTGAAAGTGTCTTCTTCTGCATATTATCTTTTAATAATTGAGCTTCCCCACCATCCTGGCCCCAGGTAATACCTAGATATGGAACAAGATCTTTATTGCTCTCATTATAGTTGGCCTGTCTCTGCATATTCACATTTTCAACTTTATTTTCCTTATTTCCTTGCTGATTTTTATCTATTTGATGATGATTGTCAATTTCTTCATTGAAATCTTTATCCTCATCTATTATTTTCAGTAGTGCCTGATATATTGTATCTATTGAAATCGCTTTATTAAGAAAGCTCTTTTCTATACCCATAGGATTAAAGATAGTAGTATATTTAGCAGGACATGGAGTTAAAAAGAAAACACCTATCTGCTCTGGAGATATACCATTTTCAAGAGCATCCCTACAGGCCTTTTCAGCCATCATTTCTACTGGTGATTTAAAAGGGAGTAAATGTCCAATCAGTTCTGGATATAATATCTTGATCATTCTTACTACTACAGGACAAGAAGAAGATATATACATACCAGTATTATTATCCATAAAATTTAAAGTCTTCCTGGTTAAAGCCTCGGCAGCTAATGCTACATCCTGTACATCTTGAAATCCTAATTGATATAATGATTTTTTAACCTTTAGAGGACTAATACCATCAAATTGTCCATAAAAACTTGGCGGAATAAGCACAATAGGGTATTGATAATCCTCTATATCAATTAATCTATCTGCCCTTGAATACTTGGCATGATAAGCACATGTCCTGATACATTCAGCACAATCAATACATAAGTCTTCCTTTATTGTAGCTTTCCCATGATGTACCCTAATAGCCTTAGTAGGACAATTTTTAACACAATTTGTACAACCCTCGCAAAGTTCTTCTTTCAAAAGAACAGAGTGTTTTTTCATAATGAATCTCTCCTCTATAAATTAACAGTAGCAGATATCTTTGTCCCATCTCCTGATTTAGTATCAACATCTAAATCATCAGAATAATGTTCTATATTATTTAGTCCCATTCCTGCACCAAAACCCATTTCACGGATTTCATCACTGGCTGTAGAAAACCCGGGTTCAAAGGCCTTATGTACATCCTTAATCCCAGGACCTATATCTTCAGCAATTACTCTTACAAATTCTGGTGTAACCATCGCTCTAATTTCACCACCATCTGAATGAATAACAATATTCATTTCCAGTTCATAAGTAACAATAGTTATCCTGCGCGCTATAGCAGAATTTACACCTAATTTCCTCAACAGGTCTTTTAACTTGCTGGATGCCTCTCCACCACTTTTAAAATCCCC
>JBDNGI010000625.1:0-2780 GCA_041689345.1 Halanaerobiales bacterium | reverse complement strand
TAATTTATCTAGTTTAGTTTTTTCACTTAGAATGTCAGTACAAGTTTCCCAATCTTTTGCTCTAATTTGTTGATTATATTTTACTTCAAATGGATGTTTTTCAGGGATTTTATCTATAATCTTTTTTGCCTCTTCATTTTCATCTATTGCAACATTAATCCAGGCATCTTCTAGGACATCGGGTAGTTGTCCAAATATATCAGTAATATTTTTTAATCTTTTAGATAGTAATTCATGAACTCTATCTTCAACTGAGTCTTTATATCTCATATTATAGAGATATATCCTATTAAACCTTTGTCCTCCTCTTTGAATACGACCCTTCCTTTGTTCTAATCTTGTTGGATTCCATGGTAAATCTATATTAACAAGTCTTCTTAATGCCTGTAAATTTAGACCTTCTGATGCTGAATCAGTTCCTAGTAATATTTTTAACTCATAATTCATAACCATCTCTTTTATGTCATCTTTAGTTTCCTTATAAAACTGATCATTTAGAAAATAACCTGCTCTGTTACTCCCTGCATAAACACCAATCTTTTGATCAACAAAAAATTTTGATAGCTTGTTGGCAATCCATTCAACGGTATCATAATATTGAGAAAATATAATAACCCCCTCCTTAATCCACTTATCTCGTTTTAACAACTCAATTAACTTATTAAATTTGGGGTCTTCAGCCTTATTTGACAACAAAGCACTTACATATTTATTTAACATTTTATATTCTTCTGGAGTTAAATCTTTTATCTTATTGCTATATTCCTCCTCCTCTTCAGACAAAAATTCTAAATTGTTTCCCCAGTCATCTCTCAATTTTAAACCAGTCTTCTTCCCAGCCTGTATAGAACTACCAATTCTCTTTAAAAGAAGTGTTCTTAAGAAACCTCCTCCTTTAACTCGATTAGCAATCATTTTACAAAATTCTTCGGCATAATCATATGCTGTTTTCATATAACCGGTTAATAATAATGGCTCTTCATTTATAATTTGTACTTCAATTTTATCTAAGTATGGTTCTCCTGTTGTGGGATTAGTTTTTTCTTCTAAATACTTACGCTCTCTTCTTACTACATGTCTAATATAAGGATTATGCAGTACGAAAAAATCATGCATCAAAGAATCTGCATACGCCTTATTATGTCTTTCTAACTCATTATACTGTTTAGGAAAAACAATAGTTTGATCATCCACATTTGTAGACGTTCTTAGCAATGAGAAATTAATCCCCTCAGTTGAAGGTGGAAACGGATTTTTTATCCAGCGCCATTTGTCAGTCGGTGATAAACCCTCACCTTTGTTTTTAATAAGTTCTAATCCCTTATTTATATATCCTTGTTTTCGCCATAAGGCATTTTTTGAACCTAGCACCTTATCAGTTCTTTGAGATAATATATTTAATAAGTCCCAAAGTTCTATTGGGTGTAATTGTATAGGAGTAGCAGTTGCCAACAATATACTTTTGGCTCTAGGTGCAATTTTCAACAAATAATCATATAAATTCGTACGTTCATAAGAATAGAAGTTACCATTTTTATCAATAGATTCTCTTCTAGCATGGTGAGCTTCATCAACTATTATGCATTCATAATTCTTAGCTAAAAGATAATCTACTGACTCTGATTTTGCAGTAATTAATCCCTGTGATATAATACCTATTTTTCTTGGACATTTAATAATATCTTTTCTTCCCTTATTATAATGTTTCATATCATTCGCCGGTGGAGTTCGATCAATGTAGTTACCATCTTCATACCATATTTCTTTTTGTAGAGAATCATTTTTCAAGTCCTCTAAAGCACCTGGTACATGCCATAGCCATCTAGTATCTGTAGCTGTTCTTTCAAGTAATTCATTTCAAGTCATTCTCTCTCTTGTAAAAATAACTTTCTCAAAACGATTTCTTAATTTTTTGGGCTGGATATCTGTAGTAAATTTCATTTCTTTTTCTAAAGTTTGCCTTATTTCTTTTTCTGCATTAAAGTTATTTTGAGAAAACTTCATGATTAAATTAGCACTTTTCAAAACATCTGCACGAGGATAGTAAATTGTAGTAAAAGTCTCTCTTAAACTAGAATATAATCTTGTCGCTGTTTTATCTTGAAGCTCTAAACCCTGTTTCATTTCACTATCACGATCACTTACATTATCTTCTTTCATTCTATCTATTATATTATTTATTGCTTTTACCTTTTTACCAGTATCTAACAACTTGTTCATAACATTTTTTTGTCCAGTTAAAAACATAACTCTATTTTTATACTCACATTCATTATAGAATTGTTTCAATTCTTGCTTTAAGCCATCACTATTATCGCTTGGTTCTGCAATGATTAAAGTTATATTTGTTTTACCTAATTTAATTTCTTCTATTGAAGGAAATATCATAAGACTTTGATAGCAATCTTTATCAGCAGGTTCAAATTCATTTTCAAGTAGTTCCTTAATATAAAGTTTTGCTTGGTCACGAGATAAGCTTTTTATTTCATCCTGCATTTCGGCAACTATATTCTTGGTTTGTCTAAAAAGTAGCTTGTTATTATTTTTATATAAATACCAGGCTCTTTCTTGAAGCTCTTCAATGCCACTACGTATTTTTGTTACATCTCTATTTGGACTAGCAAGATAAGCGAAAATTTCATTTGCCGATAAACCTACAATTGCCTCTGTAGCTTTCGATAAAGAGGACATCAAAATTAATTTGGCAACGTCCTGAACGTCTTGAGAATTTGTTGTATTGTCTATTCTCTCTGCAACAGCATGACCATTATTACCAATAT
>JBDNGI010000624.1:0-2850 GCA_041689345.1 Halanaerobiales bacterium | reverse complement strand
TGGTAATAATACATATACCCCAAAAGTAGCTAATAATAATATAAGAGCGTTAAATAATATAAATCTCTTTCGTTCAAAAACAATAGTGATATTAAGATATTCCTCAAATCTTTCGATAAAGTATACACCTAATATCCATAAAGGTATGAGTAGGAAATTACCCATTAGTCCTAAAACAGAACAAGAAAAAAATAATATATATTTTAAAAAAAATTTTCTTTGTACATTGCTTTGTAGTAAGACTTTACCCCTCACTATAAACAAGAAAAAACCTGTAATTACCAATACTTCCCCTGCAATATTAAGTTCATTAAGTAATCCCACAGGAATTATTCCCAAGATATATTTCCAAAAAGGATAAGATAAAATCGAGATAACAAATAATATTAAATAGGAAAGTTTAGCATCCAGATAATTTAATATTTTATATTCTCTATTTAAATATGCCAATGTCAAAGTAAATAGAAAGATAATTTCCATATTTATATTACCTGTTAAGATAACTAATAGAGTTGTTGTAAGGCTGATGAATAAAACCCCAGATTCTAAACCCCAGACCAAACCAGTAAGACCTACAATAATAATACCTAAACTAAAATTACCAAATAAACCTGCCAAGAGTGGTACTAAAGTAAAGTGGTTTATATATTTAGACCAGTCCATTTTTTTAACCCCCAAATAAAGAAAGGTTTTCATGATGTCTATTTACCATCATAAAAACGCTTTTATATAGTATATCCTATTATAATTATTGCCATTTAAGGGCTTTTTATACTTAATTAATTCTATATATGTCATTATACTTTAAAGTTCAGAATAAATATAGTCATTCGCTTTTTCCAGAAATGACTTTCCCGGGCTTTTCATAATATTTAAAAATGCCAACTTTGAGACTTTAACAGGTTTTCTACCATAGAGTACATCTAAGTTGTCTTCCATCTTCTCTATTGTAGCTATACCTAGTGCATTATTAATCGAATAGAATTTCCTATAACCTGTTAATTCACTAGGTATTGAATGATAATAATTTATCAGATTTGGAATGTGACCTTTTACATCATCAATCATTTTATTAAGCACAATCATTCCTTCTCTTTTATTTTCTATAGACATTAATCTTTTAATAGATATATTAAGACTAACTAATGGCCAGTAATGTTTTTCTCTATTCTCAATATCTTTTTTTATATCTCGAATTAAATTAACTTTCTGTAAGAATAAACCTGATGAATTATAGTTTGTTAACAATATCTCACTCTTTTCTTCTGAAATGGAAGAATAATAAATAACTATATCAGTCAAAAATCCACCTACAGTTCCGGCTACATAATAACAATACTCATCCAGATCTATAAATGTTTTTACAGTATTCTTAAGATATTTTTTCATACCCCTATTCATCTCTTCATACCACTTATAAGATATGTCTTTTACTAGGTCATCAAGGCTATCATAAGCTTGTCTTAAAATTAAAGCATTATTAGTTAATTCCTGAAGTGGTTTTTTAGGCATTAGATTTGCATAAGTAGATATTTCCCTTGCTATTTCTTCTATATTATCAGCCCGGGGGGTAAATAAATCTACTACTTTATCCATCATCCTCTTACGTTCTTCTATACTTATATCCTGATCCGATATTTCATCTTCAAAATTATCCAATAACCTATCCTGTAAATATGTAATTAACACAGGAATTTTAAGAACGTCATCTAACATTGGTATGGTAAGAGCAAAACTGCGTGATACCTTTGGTAAAATAGATTTACAATACTTTATAGCCTCGTCTGACAATCTTCACACCCCCATTTTATTAAAACCAAGGCATATTTATAGGAAAACCCTAAAACTTTCAAGGATTAAGTAACCCTTTAATCAGCTTTTATACTTCTGTATATATTTCATTTTACCATAACTATAGTTAGTAATCAAAATAGAGTATCACCATTTTCTATTTTTTTTAATAAAGGTTTAGGATTTTCTTTAAATATATAATATAATAATTAATATTATTAATTATTATTAACATATAAATTAATTTATTTAATTTTACTATTGACTTTCTTTATTATTTATTGTATTATTTATTGTATTATTTAAATAAAGTAAAATATTCCATATTCAAGGAGTTGCATTATGGCTAAAATATTGATGATAAAAATGAAAGTAAACAAATTTTTTATTCCAATTCCACCTATACCACTTTAACTTGTTTCTGGATTACTCAAATTTTCTTACAAACACTCTGGAAATTACCTTACAGATGAGCTTAATAATATGTGCCCTGAGGAAATAGATTGTTTAATTAAGACTCTCAAAAATACAGAACCATTTGAGTTAGTCAATATAAATGTAAATGATCAAGAAAGCAAAGTCTATATAAGAATATATACCAAATCGGGGGTGATTCAAATAGCTTATAAAGCCATCGGCCGCTGTCCAATCTGTAGTCATGAGGTTAAAGTTACTGAAATCAGCTGTAAAAAGTGCAAAACAGTTATAAAAGGTGAATTTGAACTATGTAAATTCTGTAAGCTGAATGATGAACAAAGATATTTTATTGAGGTGTTTTTAAAAAATAGGGGTAATATCAAAGAAATGGAAAAATAACTAAGTATATCATATCCCACTGTCAGGAATAAGCTAGAAGAAGTTAGGAAGACATTGGGCTTTATAGAAGACAAAAAACCAGCAATAAATAAAAAGAAGGTTTTAGAACAACTAAGCAAAGGGGAAATTTCAAAAGAAAAGGCTTTGGAACTTCTAACAGAATAATAAAAAAAGGGGGCTAAATCATGAGTATTAATGAAGAAAAAATGCAAAATCTGAAGATGATATTATAAAAAAAAGAAT
>JBDNGI010000623.1:0-2970 GCA_041689345.1 Halanaerobiales bacterium | reverse complement strand
TTATAATCACCAAATTGTAGTAAATGAAATATCTGGTCGCTTCTATAATTATTTTAAGGGAAAGCCCTGTCATTCATTAACTGCACCTTTAGATATAAGGCTTCGTGGTTTCGCCATCAAGTTCGAGGAAGACCCAAATGTTGTTCAACCTGATATTGTTGTAATATGTGATGAAGACAAGGTTAACGAGGATAATAAGTATGAAGGGATACCAACACTACTTGTCGAAGTATTATCTCCATCTACTAGAGGTAAGGATATGATCACAAAGTTAAACCTTTATATGAAAAGTGGAGTTCAAGAATACTGGGTTGTAGATTTAGATAGCAAAAGTATTACTCAATACTCTTTTTCTAAAGAAAGGGATTTAGGTAGCCTAAATACACTTCAAAATGGCGATACCATTAAATCAAGTAAGTTTGAAGGGTTAGAAATAGCATTGTCTGATATATTTTCGGAAATCTAATTGAGCATCTATACATATAGAACACAAACATAATCACAAAGACCACAATACTTTGGTATATCCAAAATATTTTTTAGAGGGGGTAATATTATCCCCTCTAAAAATTGGTACTCTTCTTTATTGCATATTTTCCAAACTAAATGTTCCAGCAGGTATCTCAGGATTAAATTCTATGGATTTAATAATAAATTCAGTTCTAGTATTCTTCCTCAACTTATCTTCCATCACAGATTCTACTGGATACCAGCGGCCATCAATCTGATCAACCCTATTTACCTGCATTAGCTTCAATAATCTCCCGCTCTGGGCATATAATTCTTCCTTAAGACCAATAAATCCATCTTTATCAACCCAGGCTTTACGACGATAATAAGAAACCTCTTTGCCTTCTACAGCAATACCTTAGGAAGTTGGGTTTTTATGTTCAAATCTATAACCGCCAACTTCTATATAGTTATCCTTCTCTCATAGCCTCAGTCGGTTCAAGCTTTGCGGCACTTCTTGCCGGAATAATACAGGCTAAAGTTACAATGAAAACTCCAAGCAGAAAGGCAAAAATCGTATTTCCTATTGAAGAAGATGTATAGATAATAGAATTGATCATAATCTCTGGACTAAATCCAGATAAAGCAGAACTAAAATCTATTCCATTTACTGATAAATATCCATTTATAAGAGATCCTAGAAGAGCACCGATAAAACTTCCGATTATCCCCATGATGCCCCCTTCTATAACAAAAAGTTGTAAGATGTTTTTGCTTTCCATACCCAATGCTGACATCATACCAATCTCTTTAGTTCTTTCCTTAACAATCATTATCATGGTATTAATCACTACAATAGAGGCAAGTAATACCAGGAAGATATAGATCTGATTATAGATTAATTTAGCCACTTCCAGGTAAGGAAGAAGATCACTAGTTTCTTTATACCCCATGGTTAGATACCTATCTCCCCCAGCTCTAGTTGTCATTAATTCCTTTACATCAGGCAATACCTGTTCAGTAAGATTTCTATCCCCTGTTACTAATAATAACTCAGTAACCTGATCTTCCATATATAATATACGTTGTGCTTGATCAAGTGGTAGATAGAAGACAATTTCATTCAGCATTTTAAGACCAGTTTCCAACCTACCAACTATTTTGAAGGTAACTCCTTTTAAAGAGTTAAAAGCAGTGTTGGATAAAATCGTTACTTTATCACCAACATTGCGATCTAATTTGTTTAAAAGTGCAGTTCCCATCACAACTTCCAACTGACCTGTTTGAACCATTCTACCCTCTACTAAAAAGTCTTCTATATTAGTAAAATCCATTTCCTGGTCAGGGATTACTCCCCAGCCACTCATGGTTATTAATTCACTTCCTGTACTAACCATAGCCCCATATTTTAATCTAGGTATTACCATCTCTACTTTATTTATTTCTTTCAGATTGGCAATCATTTCATCAAGACCCTCTCCTGCAAATCCGTCTACAGGATAATTAAGGGGTAATAAACGTTCTTGTTGATGGTATTCACGATCAACTATCTTGATATGTCCAGAACTATATTGAATATGATCAGCAAATGATGAATCTATTAAACCAACAATATAACCCCGAGCAAAGACAACTATCATCACCGCAAAAGCAATTGCAATAATTGAAACAAATGTCCTTAATTTATGTCTAAACAAATTCTTGAAAGCTAATTTTATAAGAAATTTCATTGTTATCCCCCCTCTAATTGTGATGAATAGATTCAACTGGATCTTTACTGGCTGCCCAGTAAGCTGGTAATATACTGGATAATAAAGATACTATAACTCCAAAACTAAAGACTAATAAAAAGGCCTCCGGATTCCAGACACCATACATTTTACCGATGATAGGTACTCCAAATGAAGATAAATTCATGCCTGTCAAAGCACCAAAGTCTATGCCATATATCGATAATATCCAGACACCAACAGCTCCCATAATGACACCGATAAGACCACCCAGAAGACCAATACCGGTTGATTCAAGAACAAAGGTATAGATGACTTCTTTTGTTTGTAACCCCATAGCCTTCATCATACCGATCTCTTTCATCCTTTCGAGGGCACCCAGAATTACCGTATTGATGATGGCAATAGCGGCAATTAACAGAATGATTGCCATAATCAGTTGATTACCCATCTGTTTAGCACCAGCAACAGATACAGCCTCCAGTTCTTCCCAGGGTCGAACCTGAATACTGTCGTTTATTTTATTTAGTTCATCTTCCAATTTGGAAGCAGTATCAACTGCCAGATCCTTATTCTCTATATTAATAATTACCTTACTAACCATATTATCAACATTAAGGGCCTGTTGTACTATATCAAGGGAGAGATAAACAAAATTATTGTTAACATTAGGATTACCAGTATGAAGCAATCCTGATATCTCCGCATCTATCGTATTAAATGTCTCATTTTTATCCTTAATCAACAGTGTAATATAGTCACCTGTCTTAAGCTTAAGGAGATCAGCTAG
>JBDNGI010000622.1:0-5042 GCA_041689345.1 Halanaerobiales bacterium | reverse complement strand
CCCCATCTAGAAATATAAGCTCCACTCTTAAGCAAAATATTATTTTCATTAACATACTGAGCAGGAGCTGTCTGTAAATATGCTGTCTGTGGATTAAGTATAGTCATATTATCCTCCTTAAATTTATAAATTCTAAGAAACTTTAAACATATTTTTTTGTTTAACCTAGAATCTTTAATATGTAACACTTTATATTATAATTAAATATTAAGGTGATATTTTCCTGCAATAATGAAAAATAAATACATTTTAATTTTCATTATTCTTATTTATCCATATAAACTTGAATATTACTATAATATTTTCTCAATTTATTTACTTAAGATGAAAGTGAACCTATTTCCCCTTCCGGAGTGTAGTAAAAAGATACATAATACCAGATTATTAGGGTCTCTATTCCTTCACCAGTTGTAAAGGCCAAAGCACCAACAACCGCTGTTGGTAGATTAAAAAGAACACTAAAAAAAATAAAAGAACCGATTACCACTGCCAAGTTAACCACTTTACCAATTGCAATCATATTGGTAGTCTGCCTCTGCATCAATAATCCCCAATAAGATTCACGAAATGAACGAATAAGAGGATAGAGGGAAAAAGCCAACATGGTTTGTTGAACAAGTCCAGTTAATATAATTGGGACTGCCATAACTGAATTAATAAACCAGAAACCCAGTGGGGTAATTGCAATGATTAAAATTATAGCTCCCACCAACAACCCAATCGCCAGTGAAAAACGTAAGACCGTTTGCCAGCCCTTAGTACCTGGCCGATGGGCAAATACCAGTGAACATTGGTGTAATCGACGCAATGAACCAGCCACAAAGATAATCAGGGTCCAGGCGACTCCATAAGCTGCCAATGACCTAGTTGGCATATCTCCCCTGGCAATACCACTCTGAACAATGGGTTGTAACCCTTGAGTAACAAACATCATTAACCCCAGCGGGATAAAAAACTTAATTATCTGTTTAAAGGACACCACACCCTTATTTTTCTCTGAGATCTGTTCAACTGCCTTAAGGGGTGTACCATAATATAACTTGATATAAAAATAAATAAGAATAGCCTCCAGGGCGATTCCCCCTACCCAGGCAATACTACCGACAATCATCCCGGGAAAGCTTTGCACCCAGATACTCCACCAGAGAAACAGAAAAACAGCAATTAATCTAATGATGATTCCAGGCATAATAAAGTTCGTTTTTTTCAAGCTTATTGCTATTCCTTGAAAAAAATTACGGAATATCTCAACAACAGGCAAAAAACAGGTAATCCGGAGAGCTAGATAAGCAAATTCTATCTCTTGTTTGCCCTTTAATCCGATAATATTTCGCAAAATCCAACCACCCAGTGGTGTATATCCCATCAAAAATAAGACCAAAATAAAGATGCCACCCATTACTACAAGTGTTTTTCTGACCAAATAGTAACTCTTACGGTCATCTATAAAAGCCATTACTACTTGACTTGACATTAAGGTTGGGGCTTTGGTAATATTAGAAAGACTTCTGACTACTGCAAAGACTGCCAAACTTAATTCTGGATAAGGTAGTCTAGCAAGGGTGGCACTGGTAATTGTATGAGTAGAACCGATCAGCATTGCTGTTACAGCTAGTGGTAAAAAGAATTGAAATAACCTGTGATAACTAATATCTGACATAAGAGCACACCTTTCCCAGCCTGGTAGTATTCTTTAGTACTATCCAACATTAATAGCCACCCTCTTTATTATGAGAATTATTTGATGTGAAGTATATTTACAACCATTTTTCTAACCAGTCATAAGCCTTTTCGCCTGAAATTTGATGATTACCTGGAAAGATATCTTTGGCAAGTTTATCTTCTACATTTAATAAGCTATATATTTTTTCTAATTTTTTATAGGCCTTTAGTGAAGCCTCAACCGGAAAGATAGGGTCTTCTGTGCCTGACTCTATAAGAAGGGATCTAGGAGCAATTAAACCAATAACATCAGCCATTTCAGCATGAGTTACTAAACGGGGAACAAAATTATCTACACAATGATGCATAGCCATTACACTATCCTTAAATGTATTTGTGTAACCACTAATAACACTTACTTTTATTCGTTCATCTATTGCCCCTACAAAAGCAGAGACCAATCCACCACCAGAAATACCCATACAAGCTATTCTGGATGAGTCCACATCTCCTCGTGTTAGTAGATAATCAACTGTCCGCATAATATCATATACTCGGACCCCAGCAATAGTTCTTCCTAACATTAGTAAGTATGTAGAAATACGGTGACAGGAACTCTCGGACAATGGCTTATCCTCATCTTCTTTTAACCTTCTATCTCCAAAGCCCAGCAGATCTGGTGCTATTACTATAAATCCTCTCTGCACAAGTTCTAATGCAAAGTTTTTCTGATACCCGGGATTACTATCGTTTTTTTCAGTATCATCAGGATTTAAACCAACTAGCTCTCTAGCCCCATAACCATGGCCATGACAAGCAATAACCGCTGGTAATTTCCCGACTTTATTTTTTGGTAAAAGTAAATAAGCTGGTACATCTAAGTTATTATCTGTAGTATAAACAATTTTTTTACGGATATAAGAAGCAAATTCCTGTTCAGCTATCACTTTTGGATTAAGATCTCTTTTTTCCTCAGGAAATCCCCCTAAATCCTTGATAAATCTTTCTTTAAGCCGAGTTCTCCAAATTTCCCATTCCAGCTTATTACTTGCTACAAATTCAAGTTGAGGTAGTGTTCTTTTATACAAACTTTCTAAATACTGATCTGCTTTTATTGCCAATTTGATACCCCCTTTTTTCTTTAAATTATAAAAAGCGCTTTAATTAGCCTTTCCAAATATATTTAACCATACAATAGAATATACCTTTATCATTACAAAGATTTTTCTGTTTTTTTTACTATTTAAGTATTAAAAAGTTTAAATAGAGTAAAAATCAAAGATCTCTTCACTCAACTGCAGCACCTTAACTTTACTCTGGGATATTTAATCCCTTAGATTAACTTTTCGAACAGACTATTTGCATGTTTCGATTAAACTATATCTATATCACCCTAAATTTATTGATCAGAATAAATTTAGAGCCTCTGATAAATTACTGTCAGAGGCTTATGTTATGTTTCACTTTAAATATTAAATCCTGTATTATTTATACTAACCAGCCTTACTTAAACCAAATAATTTGCAATCATATTAAATAGATAACCTACAAATACTATTGAGATACCGGTAATAGTTACAAAAATAGCTATTAACTTAGGTTTTATAACCTTTCTTAGCAAAATCATAGCAGGTAATGATAAGGCAGTTGTTGCCATCATAAAAGATAAAGCTGTTCCAATTCCAACACCCTTACTTATTAAAGCCTCAGCAATAGGAATTGTTCCAATTGCATTTGAATACAATGGAATTCCTATTAAAACACCCACCAATACAGCAAAAGGATTCTCTGGCCCTGCATATCTTGCTAAAACTGGAGCAGGAGCCCAACCATGTATTACTGCCCCTATACCAATACCAATAATCAAGTAAATCCAAACCCGACCTACAATTTCTTTTACATTTTCCCAGGCAAAACTAACTCTTTCTTCCCGTGATAAAACTTCTACTTCTTTATCATCCATATTAATTTGGTATACATATTCTTCAACCTGGTCTTCCAGATGGAATAAGTCGATCATAATACCACCAATAATCCCAATAACTACACCTGTCAAAACATAAAGTACAGCAATCTTCCAACCAAAAGCAGCCAATAATACAGCAAAAGCCGCTTCATTTACTATTGGTGAAGTTATTAAAAAGGAAAAAGTAACTCCTAGTGGAATACCTGCTTCAATAAAACCAATAAAAATTGGTACAGATGAGCAGGAACAAAATGGTGTCACTATTCCCAGTAATGATGCCATAATATTACCAGTAATACCACTAAATCTCTCTAATATCTTTTTAGTTCTCTCAGGCGGAAAATAACTTCTGATATATGAAATAGAAAAAATCATTATACCCAGTAAAATAACAATTTTGATTGTATCATAGAAGAAAAAATGAACACTGGAACCAAGTCTTGTTATCATAGATATTCCAAGAACATTCTCCACAAGTAATTCTATTAATTTATCAAGCCAAATAAATATATCCCTCACCTCCAAAAAAATGTATATAATATAATTCTTTTATCTGATTACTAAGTTGTGAAATTTTTATTATTAAAATTATTATTCAAACCAGGATTTTATATCTTTAGCTGAAGAAATTTTACCAGAAGATTTAGTTTCACCATCAACTATTACAGCTGGTGTCATCATCACTCCACGACTAACAATTTCATCTATATCTTCAACTTTAACTACTTCGGCCTCTACACCAGCCTTTTCTATTTCCTTTTTAATTAACTCTGTTGTCTTTTTGCATTTAGCACAACCAGACCCTAAAACTTCAATTTTCATCATATTTATTCACTCCTTAAATTTTTTTAAAAATATTATATACTCTTATATACTCTTTTAATTACCAAATAATTGTTCTTGCCTCTTCTCCAGATCAGCTTTCAAAATATTATCAAGACACTGGAAAAAACTATTTACACAGGGTGTACGCAAAAAATAATTTACATTTAATCCTTCTTTTTTCGAATCTATAATTCCCGCTTTTTTTAATATACCTAAATGTTTTGAAACAGAGGATTGACTAACAGCCAAAATCTCTGTCAATTCACAAACACAATGTTCTCCATCTTTTGATAAAATATCAATAATCTCTAGTCTTGTATCATGCGCTAATGCTTTAGCAATATTAGCCCTTGCCTTATAAATATCTTTCCCGATTATTTTCACTCCTTTCTATCTTATGTATAAGAACACTATATTGTTATATTACCATATTGGAATATACTTGTCAACTTAAAACACCAAATTAAACTCAGAAGGTGTTTTAATTGAAACTTATATCTCTTCTTTCCTGGCTTTTTCAATTAATTCCTTTACTTTTCCCTCAATAATAGCTCTGAATTCCTTTACTTTTCCCTCAATAATAGCTCTG
>JBDNGI010000621.1:0-6395 GCA_041689345.1 Halanaerobiales bacterium | reverse complement strand
GACAAGCACATTATAATATGTCTAATTATCGGGCGCAATTATCTTTTAAATAATAGGAGTACCATTACTGAGATTTACTTAGTTTATTTTACCCTATTTTGAGGATGAGATACCCTGGGATAGGTTAATTTTCCTTTAGGTTAAATATTCCAGAGATAGCTTCTTAGGTCAACTACCCCACCCAAATGTATATTTGGATGAGGTTACTAAAGCCTAGTTGATAAACAAAATATTAGATAGAAACCCGATATAAATAAAATATTAGATAAAAACCCGATATAAATAAAATATTAGATAAAAACCCGAAAGTTACAGATTTAATTGGTATTTGTTACATGACCATCTATAATGGCTATATAAGTCTTAAATCAAATATAAGTCTTTGAGATACTAAGTGGCGAATTGTATCTAGGGATTAATTTTTTAAAATTTTGCAGGGAAATGAATTAATATGAAGAATTAGAATTGTAAATTGTAGGAGGTTTTTTTATGATTTATCCATTGCTAATTTTGGCTCATATAATAGCAGATTTTCCTTTTCAGACAAATGAATTAATTATAAATAAACAAGTACATCTTTCTGCTTTACTCAAACACCTGCTTATTGTCTTTTTTACTTCATTTGTTTTATCTCTATATTATTTTAGTGTTGATTTGTTTTTATTTATTTTGGGGATTACATTATTCCATGGTATAATTGATTATTGCAAGATATATTTAACTCAAAAATTAGAACAACAGGGAGAACAAGGAGAAAAAAATTATAAGTTAGAACTTTTCTTAGTTGACCAGATATTACATATATTTATTATATTACTTTTCGTTCCGTTAATTAGTTTAGAGGAAAACTTATATTTTGCTTCAATGTATGATAGATATAAAGATATATTTGTATGGTTGCAGGTATTTAACGAAAATAGAATAGGTTTTATTGCTATTGTGGTCTCAGTTACTATTTTTAATTTTAAAGGAAGTACTATTATTACTAGAGCTACTCTGGAAAAATATAAGAGTGATATTGGTACTGGTGATAAAGGTACAGCAATAGGAAATTTAGAAAGGCTATTAATTCTGTTGTTTATTGTATTGGGAAATTATTCATTGATTGGGTTTGTATTTACTGCAAAATCTCTAATAAGATTCAAAGAGATAGAAGAGGGAGAAACTGAAGAAGGATTTGTTGAATATTATTTAATAGGCTCAATTACTAGTATTTTTTTGGCAGTTCTTACCGGTAGCGTGATTAATATATATAAATATTTATGGTAAGTAGGGGATGATTATTTTGCTTGATCAACCAATGGTTATTATAGGGGACTTAATTGATTCAAGAAAATTAGAGAACAGAAAAGAGATACAAAATAAACTAAATGCTGTCTTAGAAAAAGTTAATGATAAATATATGGATTCAATCATAGTTCCATTTAAAGTTACTCTTGGTGATGAATTCGTAGGTGTTTTTAAATCATATCAACAAATATTAGAATTATTACATTATATGAATGTAAAATTTGCTGGGATTAAGATTAGATATGGTATTGGATATGGAGTATTTGAAGAATATAAGGGGCAAGGATATAAACATGCCTTAAAAGCAATTGAAATTGCTAAAAAAAATAAATTTAAAGTGCACATCTTTACTAATAATGTAAAAAGCAATTCTTTTATTATGATTAATTTGTTTTTACATTTATATTTTAGTATCTTGTCTAATTATAATAGACGTCAAAACTATATAATTTATCAGATAGTAAATGGAAAAACACAAAAAGAGATTGCCGATATATTAGAGACTTCACAGTCAAGCATAAGCCAATCTTTAGACAAAATAAATTGGGCTCTACTGGTTAAAACCAATGAGATATTTTATAATTTAAAACAAAATATAAATACTAGAAGAAAAGATATTTACGAAGGTATTTATATAGCATTTATAGGTGCTATCTCTATTAAAGCAAATGATGAAGGAAGGGTTAAGGGGTTATTAAATTCGTTTAACGAAAAATACAGTGATATTATAAGATCTAATTTTATATTGACTTCATTATCTTCTGAGGATGATAATTTTTATGAATTCCAAGGTCTTTTTTATAATAAGCAAAGTCATTTTGTTAAAATATTATATCTAATAGTAGAATTATACAGTGAGTTACAAAATCTTTATTTAGGTATTGGGACTGGTGATATAGTAACTAAGATAAAAGATGAAGCTATTGGGATGGATGGGACTGCTTTTTATAGAGCTAGAGAAGCACTTGGTATTTGTTTTTTGGAACAAAGACAATTAGAGGTCAAATTATTTAATAATTCTTCAGATAATATATACTCCATTTTATTATCATTATTTATCGAATATATTCAGCGTTGGAGCCATAAACAAAGTTTAGCTGTCAGATATAAACAAAGGGGCTTAACTCAAAATGAAATTAAAGAAAAAATGAATCTATCACAATCGACGGTGGCTGAGCATTTACAAAGGGCTGGCTGGCAGGAATATGATTTTATTATAGATAATATATACGACTTATTTTATTTAGATAAAAACCCGAATAAATAAAATCTTAGATAAAAAAACTTAAAGTGGTAATTGAATTTAACTCTATTTCAAGGAAAAAATACCTTGGGATAGGGTTAGTTCTATTTTTGGGCAGGAAAATTGATTAAGATAGTGAGTATATCGCCTGGTTTTTAGTTATTAATCTAAATTTATGTCAATATTGTACTGTAATTAATGATACGAAAAATTAAATATGAAAATTTCCGTTGTAGGTTAAAGTTAATAATAAAATTTTTTTACTATATAAATAATACTTAATAATTACACTTGCCGTTCTAGCCAATTATACTAATTATGCATACACTAAGTATTATTAAGAAAAATATAAGTGGGACTTATATAGAATATAAATAACAAAAAGGAAATTTTTATTTTTTTGTAGAAGAAGATAGTTAAGATTACTAATACTAATAGATTAATATTAATAGTACTTATATTAAAAATAAGGAAAGCAGTGATATGAAATGGATGAGACATCGGGTAAAAATGTATCTCAAGCGAATTTGCTTATCAGAAGTCATTTAGACCAATTAAAGCCTGCTGAGAAGAAAGTAGCTGAGTATGTTTTACAGAAGAGGGAGGAAGTAATTCATCTCTCTATAACCAAACTAGCCAAGGAGGTGGGGGTTAGTGAAGCTACTATAGTTAAGTTCTGCTAGAGGATAGGCTATAGTGGTTATCAGGAATTAAAAATTATGCTTGCTCAGTTGAAACAGGTGGAAAGAAAACAGGAAAGAAATATTTACGGACCGATTAATGGTGATGATAATCTGGAAGTAATTATAAATAAACTTTTTCAAATTTATAACCAGTCTTTAGAAAACACAAAAAAACTTTTTACAGATTGTAATTTACAGAGTAGTATAAATCTTGTTTTAAATGCAGAGAGAATTTATTTTTTTGGTTTTGGAGCTTCAGGTATTGTGGCTCAGGATGCTGAGTTAAAATTTAAAAGAATTGGCTACCAAGCAGAGGCATTAGTTGATAATCATATCCAGAATACTATTGCACCACTTCTTAATAAAAATGATCTTGTTGTTGCTATCTCAGATTCGGGAAAAACAAAGGAATTGTTTGAATCATTAGAAGTAGTTGTAGAAACAGAAGCCGCTATCATCTCAATCACATCAAATCTCGGCTCTCCAATTTCAAACTTAGCAGATGAAGTTCTATTGACTTCATCAAAAGAAACATCCTTTAGGGGAAGTGCTATAGCATCCAGAATGGCTCAATTGGCGATCATTGATGTGTTATTTATTAGTGCTGCTACTGCAGAATATGAAAAAACAGTGGAGGCTTTAGATAAAACCAGGATTGCATTACAAAAAAGCAGATTAAACTAGTTTTCCAATGGAGGTATGTTATGGTAATCAAAAGTGTTAATTCAAAGATAACGGAAACGAGAAATTAAGATAGCATTAATATGGACCAGTTAAATACTGGGGAAATCTTAAATATTATTAATCGAGCAGATGCTGAAGTAGCTGAAGCTGTGAGAAAAGAGATTCCTGTTATTAATAAAGTTGTTGATAAAATTGTAAAGGGTATGAGAAACGGCGGGGGGCTTTTTTATGTAGGTGCAGTAACCAGTGGTAGAATGGGAGTGCTTGATGCTGTTCACTGGCTGCAATACCAATTACACTATCAAATTCTCCAGGATATATTTTGCTAGTTCTTCTGCCCCCATTTCCCTATTATCTTCGATATCTTCCTGAGAAACAAACATTGCATTTTCTACCCCAGCCAAAATACCAACAACCAGTCTCTGCTCAACACTAAAAGTAGGGATACATTCTACTACTAGACAGGGTGCTTTTACTGCAAGCATTATCTGTAATAAAAATACCAAGTTGGAGGGAAAACCAGAATTGCTATATACCTGTAGTTGGTCCTGAAATATTAACAGGATCTACCAGAATGAAGGCAGGTACTGCTCAGAAAATGGTACTGAATATGATTTCTACAACAGTAATGATTAAACTGGGTAAGGTATATTCTAATCTAATGGTCGACTTACAGCCTACTAACAAAAAATTAAGAGAAAGAACCAGGAATATATTTATAATGATTACAGAGAGTAGTCACCAGCAAGCAGCTGATTATTTAATAAAGGCTAATTATAATTTAAAATCAGCTATTGTTATGTATAAAAGAAAATGCTCATTGGAAGAAGCGGAAGAATTACTTAAAAAATCAAGGTGTTTTGAGAAGGGTAATCGGCTAAATATAAGGGGGTGAGGAAAAGCTGGGTAAGATTGCTGTCTTTAAGTTTGGTTCTTCTCCATTTCCGTTGGTCAATCACCCGGAAATGCCTGTTTGATTTTTAGTTTATAATACACTGGATCATGGTAACCATAAGCTCTTCTTTTTAGTTCTTTAATTCGGTTATTAGTACCCTCTAATTTAGAGGTGTGTATTGGATGATTAACATAAGCTAAGATACCATAACAGTGCTTTTGCAACATATTTACAAACTTAATTACAGGATTTAGTTCAGTCTGTAAAGCCTTTATACACCAACTATCAAGAGCTTTTTTCATAATTTTAAATAATGGCAGAATAGGGGATAAGAAGATTCTTTCCAGACAGATTATTGGAGTTATGAGAAGAAACTGGACTAGTCAATTAAAGGAAAATAGGGGCTTAGGTTGGCACTTGAGAGATAACTACCGCTCTTCTGGTGGTATCCTGATGTCAGATAAGTCTTTTGGGCATACTGGTTTTACAGGTACTTCAATCTGGATTGACCCAGAGCTGGAAATAGGGTTTATCCTCTTATCAAATCGTGTTTATCCAAGTAGAGATAATAAGAAAATAATAGGATTACGCCCTCGTTTTCATAATCTGCTGATAAGGCTATTAGACAAGAGTGGTATTATCTAGGAGTGAGTATATATGTTTATTGCAGGAATTGACGCCGGTGGTACTTCAACAAAGTGTGTTATAGTTGATCAATCAGGAAAATGTATGATCAGGGCTGAGGCTGGTCCTGCTAATCCACAGCTAGTTGGTTTTAAGCAGGCTGTTGAATCAGTAAAAGAGTCTTTAAACAGAGCCTGTACTGGAATAGGCCTGGATAGAGTTGACATACTTGGTATTGGAATTGCAGGGGTTGGGCGCAGTGAAGATATTAAATTAACCAGGGATCATTTAGATTCCTTTTTTCTGGCAGAAGAAGTTTATCTTAGCAATGATGGATTAATAAGTCTATATAGGGCTCTGGCAGGAGAGAATGGTATTGTTGTTACAGCAGGTACAGGTTCTATTGTCTACGGTCTGTCAGAAATGGGTAATTTAGAAAGAGCAGGAGGCTGGGGTCCATTATTGGGTGATGAAGGAAGTGGTTTTTATTTAGGACTTGAAGCAATCAAGGCTGTGATTAGATCTAGTGAAAATAGGGAAGCTAATACTATTTTGACAGAAATTATTAAAGATGAATTAGCTATCACTGACCTTTTTGAACTTATCCCTTTTGTCTATCAGGACAAACTACCCCGCCACCAGATTGCTAGATTGCCACCAGGGGTTTTACGGGCTGTGGGTCAAGGTGATACTGTAGCAGTTGAGATAGTTAATAAGGGTATACAGCAGCTGGTATTACAGGTTGTGGAATTGACTACTAGATTTGGCAATAAGGAATTAACTGTTGCGGTAAATGGTGGTGTATTTAAAAACAAGCTCTTTTATAATATATTTAAGGAGATGCTCCATAAATACGGGATTTATAATCTACGGTTACCTGTTTATCAGTCAGATATAGGGGCAGTTTTATATGCCTGTGCAGAAGCTGGAATAGAACTAAAAATTAGTAACAGTACTTTGTAGAAGGGAAGTAATT
>JBDNGI010000620.1:0-2860 GCA_041689345.1 Halanaerobiales bacterium | reverse complement strand
TGGGGTTTTAGCAAAAATCACTAAAATATTAGGTGATAATCAAGTAAGTTTGGTATCTGTAATTCAGAAACATAAACGTAATCCTGTGGTTCCTATTGTATTGGTAACTCACCATGTAAAAGAAGAAAATATTCAAAATTCTCTAAAAGAACTTAAGGATCTTGAAGAAGTTATTAAAATAAATAATTTAATTAGGGTTGAAGATTTATAAATAATGTTTTAAAATAATATACGAAGTAATAGTTATAAGTTCTATAAGAAATAATAAAGTGAGGATGATATCATGGCATTAATCGTACAGAAATATGGGGGTACTTCTGTTGGTAATATTGATAGAATTAAGAAAGTTGCAGATAGGGTTATAAAGGAATATGAAAAAGGTAATAAAATTGTAGTCGTTGTATCTGCAATGGGTGATACAACAAATCAATTATGTGCTTTGATGAATCAAATTACCAGTAATCCTAACCCCAGAGATGTAGATATGTTATTGACTACAGGAGAACAGGTTTCCATTGCTTTATTAAGTATGGCTATCCACGGAAAAGGATATAAATCCATTTCTTTAACTGGAAGTCAGGTTAAAATTCAAACCAGTGATCATCATAATAGAGCAGAAATTAGAAATATTGATAACACAAGAATTTATAGTGAACTGGATAATGGCAAAATAGTTGTGATTGCAGGTTTTCAGGGTATAAATTCTCTGGGTGATTTCACTACTCTAGGTCGAGGTGCCTCAGATACAACAGCAGTTGCTCTAGCGGCTTCACTAGGTGCAGATTGTTGTGAAATATATTCAGATGTTGATGGAATATATACGACAGACCCGCGGCTTGTACCCGAGGCAAGTAAATTGGACTTTATATCTTATGAAGAAATGTTAGAACTAGCTAGTCTAGGAGCAAAAGTTTTACATCCTCGTTCTGTTGAATTAGCAAAATGTTATAATATCAAGTTATATATTGCCTCAAGCTTTAATTATAAACCTGGAACACTGGTAGGAGGTATGGATAATATGGAGAATAGAAAAAATGTAACTGGAGTTACTGCTGATAAAGATGAAGTGAAAGTAACTATCGAAAGGTTACCTGATGAACCTGGAGTTGCGGGGAAACTCTTTACCAATCTTGCTGAGCTTGGTGTAAATGTTGATATGATTATTCAGAATTTACAACATGATCAAAAGAATGATATTACATTTACCATTAATAAAGAAGACATTGCAAAAGATAAAAAATATATAGAAAAAATTGCTGCTGATTTGGGTTCGGGAAATGTATTCATAGATACTGATGTTGCTAAGGTATCTATAGTTGGTGCAGGAATGATTACAACACCTGGTATTGCAGCTAAAATGTTTAGAGTTTTAGGTGATAATAATATAAATATACAAATGATTACAACAGCTGACATAAAAGTATCTTGTCTAATAGATCTGAAAGATTCAGAAAGAGCTGTTAAGTTATTACATCAATCTTTTGAATTATAAAAAGGGCTCTTCTCCACATTAGTTGGAAGTCTAAACCCCAGTTACTCCTTAAGTTAAATAGCAAAATGGCTGAGTATATTAATGACGGTTATGGAGATGATCCATAATAAAGTTGACTTACGTATTATATAGATTGTATTATTTATTAGTTAACAAAGTTATGGAGATATTAAAGCAGCATTTAGCTGCTTTTTGTTTTATGTTATACTATTGATTATTAAGATTTATAATGATAAAATAGCATTGAGAAAGAAAATTGTGGTATTAAATAAAGGAGATGTCTGTATGGAACCTATTATCTTAATAGTAATTATTGTTTTTGCATTTTTGGCTATAAGGCTAGTACTGCCAATTGCTGCAGGTGTTTTTAGTATTGTCATTGGAGTTATCGGTTCTGTATTTGGTATTGTAGGTGGAATCATTGGTACGGTATTTGCAATTGTAGGAAGTGTTTTTATGGGGTTCTTATTTCCACCAGTGATAATAATTTTGTTAATTATTGCTATCGTTATGTATAGCAATAAAAAAAGACCTAATTAAGTATGATTTTACTAAATATAAATTAATTTTCGGGAGGGGAACTAAAGATGAAAATAGAAGGACTATGGCTGCCTGTTATAACACCATTTAAAGATAATAAAATAGATGTACAGTCTTATCAGGCTTTAATTGATTATTATATCAAAAAAGGAATTACGGGTATTATTCCCTTGGGAACTACAGGTGAGTGTCCTACAATTAACGAATATGAATTTGAACTCATAGTAAACAAGACTATAGAGTTTGTAAATGGCAGGATTCCAATTATAATAGGTATGGGAGGAAATTATACAGATAAAATTATTAAGGACCTAAAAATATTAGAAAATAGTAACGTTACTGGTATTTTATCTGTTTGCCCCTATTATAATAGGCCTTCACAAGAAGGCATCTATCAGCACTTTTCTGCCTTGTCTAACTCCACAGATTTGGATATAATTATTTATAATATTCCCTATCGAACGGGACGTAATATTGAAAATAAAACAATACATAGATTGGCTCAATTTGATAATATAATTGGTCTTAAAGATAGTTGTGGAGACTTTAAACAAAGTATGGATTTACTGCAAAATAAACCGAAAGATTTTTCAGTATTAACTGGTGAAGATATATTTTATTATACTAATGTTGTATCAGGTGGAGATGGGGGTATATTAGCATCAGCTCATATAAACACTGAAGTTTATGTGACTATATATCAATTACTGAAAAAAGATAATGAATATCAAAAGTCTTTACAAAAATGGAATGAGATTTATAATATTATACCATTATTATTTAAAGAGCCTAATCCTGCACCATTGAAATACTGCTTGAATAAAATGG
>JBDNGI010000619.1:0-1198 GCA_041689345.1 Halanaerobiales bacterium | reverse complement strand
TATTATAAAAAACTAGTTAACTAGGAGTAATAAAATGATAACGATTTACGATGTAGCAAAAAAAGCTGGGGTTTCGCCTTCTACTGTATCCCGTGTATTGAATAATTACGATAATGTCACAGAAAAGACCAGGGTAAAGGTTATCAAAGCCTGTAATGATTTAAACTTTATACCAAATGCTAATGCCAGTAATCTAAAGAAACGGACCACCCGGACTTTGGCCCTTTTTATACCTGATATTGAGAATCCATTTTTTACATCAGTTTTAAAGGGTTTTGAGGGAAAGGCTTTTAAGAGTGGTTATAATACTATTGTATGTGATACAGATGAAAACTTTGAGTTGGAAAAAAGTTATACTCAGATGGTACTGGAAAAGAGGATAGATGGTGTTGCTGTAAGTACAATTAGTCGTAGTAAAGGGCATCTAGAAGAGATAGTTTCCAGGAAAATTCCATTGGTTTTAATAGATAGGAAAATTAAAGATTTTGATGTTGATATAGTTTGTGGTGATAGTACTCAAGGTGCTAGAGATTTAGTAGGACATCTTCTGGAACAGGGCTATAGTAAAACTGCTATAATAATAGCTTCACAGCATTTATCAACTAGTAAAGAAAGAATTGAGGGATATAAGTCTGTTTTAAGGGAAGCAGGAATTGAAATTAATCAATCTTATATTAAAGTTGACAAGCAAAATGATGGCTATTCTCGAGAAGCAGCTTACCAAATGACAAAAGAATTATTAACAGAATGCCAAGAATCAGACAGGCCAGATTCTATTTTTGCTGGTAATAATCTAATGGCTTTAGGTGTATATCAAGCAGTACGAGAAATGGGGTTAAAGGTTCCTGAAGAGATGGCCATTGTTTGTTTTGATAATCTCAATTTGACCTATGAGATTGAGCCTTTTTTTACTGCAGCTGTTCAGCCTGCATACACAATGGGCATGATGGCAGCCGATATTTTGATTAATAGAATTGAGGAGAATTATGAAGGTAATGTTCAACAAGTAATCTTAAAACCAGATATTGAAATAAGGAAATCAAGTTTAGGTATAGGAAAGTGAGATGAAAGTATGTTAAAAGGAATTCCAGCTATTATTTCACCAGAATTAATGAAGATCCTTATGGAGAGCAATTGTAGCAACTGGTGAAGGGGCATTATACGCTAATATTATTTAAAAAAAGGGTGTTATTACAGG
>JBDNGI010000618.1:0-2336 GCA_041689345.1 Halanaerobiales bacterium | reverse complement strand
TTTTACCTACACCACCTTTACCTGAAGTAACAACTATAACTGTACCCGCCATCAAGGTTCCCCCTTTATGTATTTTGATTTTTAATCTATTATCTTAATTGCAACTCTTCAACTATAATTGCACCGTCTTTAACATAAGCCCTCTCAGGCACTGTTGGTTCTACATCTTTTAGTTCATCAGGTGAACGAGATATAACATTACCTATTCGCAGTTGTGTAGGTTGAAGTTTTAAGGCTATGATCTGTGAATCATTCAAACCTGCTGCTCCAGCATGTACTAACCCCCGAAGTTTTCCAACAACAAGAATATCTTCACCAGCAATAACCTCTGCACCAGGATTAACATCCCCAATAATAACAATATTCGCCGGATATTTTACTCTCTGTCCTGAGCGTATTGTTCGATTAATTAAGATAGTATCCATACTTCTATTCTTATCTTCACTTTTTTGTACACTTTCTTCATTTTGTTCACATTTTTCACTTGAAAAATAAATTTTCTCTACACTTTCATATCGTGACAAAAGCTCAATAAGTTCTTTCATTTCTTGAGCAGATAATACTAATCCATTTGGATTTATATATAAGTCAACACCAGTAAAAAAATTGCTGGCATTATCAGTATGTTTCAAAAGAGCCTTTTTTATATCTTCAAAACTCTTCTTTGAATTTAGACTAATATATACTCCTTTAGTTGTGACTTTGAAAGAAATCGCATCCATAGGTCTTCTCCTCTGTTTCTCAACTATTATTGGTAAAAAAATTAACCTGTATATATATTTCTTTGAAGAAGATGAAATTCCTTCTTATAACGAGTATTTATCTCAAGGTTATTACCAAGAGCCCCACTTCTGCACTACTTTTACCTATTCTTCAACATTAACTTCTAGTAATTCTACTTCAGTAGGTTCTTTAATACCAAAATATTCCTGAAATATTTTTACAGCAATCGGGAGTGTATATACGCTGGAATTTCCTTGTTCCAGAAATATAAGAACAGCAACTTCAGGATTATCTATTGGTGCAAAACCAGCAAACCAACCATGATTAGCTCCAGCAGCACTAGTCTGTGCTGTACCAGTTTTACCAGCAACTTTAACAGGAAAATCAGTAAAGTATTTAGATGCTGTACCATAAGAGGCATTGGTAACTTCATTCATACCTTTTCTGAGTATATCATAAGTTTCATCATCAAAAGGTAAACGCCTGAGAAGTTTTGGTTTAAAATCTACTATAACCTCACTTTTGGAATCAGTGATTTTATCGACTATATATGGTTGGTATAGATTACCACCATTTGCTATGGCAGATATCAAATTAATCATTTGTAAAGGGGTAGTTGTAATCTTCTGCCCAATAGATAAATGTACTGCATCACCAGGATACCATATTTCTCCCTGGGTTTCCCGTTTCCAATCATTATCAGGAACAAGTCCATCGTTCTCATCCGGCAGATCGACATTAGTCTTACTACCAAGACCATACTGACGAGCAGTCCAAGCCAACTTCTCCCCTTTATACTCTTGATATAATTGGTGACCAAGTTGATAAAAAACCACATTATTAGAACGTGCAATAGCTCTGGTAAAGGATAATTTCCCCTCACCACCCTTATGCCAATTTCGATACTGCCATTCCCCAATAGAATATTTTCCAGTCTGATCGATAAAAATAGTATCAGCCCTAACCCCTAAGTTTTCAATAGCTGCGGTTCCGGTAACAAGCTTAAAAATAGAACCAGGGTTTACCTGACTCATGATAGTCCTATTATATAAAGGATTTAAAGGATCTTCATTAAGTAAATTGTAATCTTCATATGATAATCCCTGAACAAATGCATTTAAATCATAACCTGGTTTGCTAACCATAGAAAGTATAGCACCAGTATTGGGATCCATTACAATAGCAGCAGCACCTGTTGGAGGATATAACTCCGGATCTTTTTCAGCAACCTCACGCAAATTATATAATTCCTCTTCCAGAATTTTTTCTACATATTGCTGTAGTTTCAGATCAATATTTAATACTAAGTTATTTCCTGTAACTGGTGGTTTAATACTTAAGGTTTTTACCTTCTCACCACGGCTATTAACCTCCAGTTGTTCTATTCCGCTATGTCCTCTAAGGTATAATTCATATTCTTTCTCAAGACCGGTCTTCCCAATAATATCTCCGCCCTTATAATTATAGCCATCTACAGTAAAATTCCTCAATTCATCTGTACTAACTTCTCCTACATAACCAAGAAGATGTGGTGCAAAATCACCATAAACATACTCCCTCATTGATGACTCTTCTATTAAAATGCCCGATAGATTATCACTATTTTCTTTAAC
>JBDNGI010000617.1:0-9801 GCA_041689345.1 Halanaerobiales bacterium | reverse complement strand
ATCCAAGTAGGAAGACTAAAGAAAAAATTGCTTTTTTACCAGAGATAAATTATTTCTATAAAAGTATGTCTATTAGTAAAGTAGTAGATTTATATGCAAGCCAATTTAGTAATTTCAGTAAAGATAAAGCAATGGATATTCTTGATTTTATGAATCTAAAACCAGAGGCAAGAATCAAAAATTTGTCTAAAGGTATGGTTGGGAGAGTAAAACTTACCTTAACAATGGCAAGACAGGTTCCCCTAATAATAATGGATGAACCATTGGCTGGTATTGACCCTAAATCAAGGTCCAGAATATTAGAGGGTCTGATTAGTGAATATAATGCTGAAGAGCAGACAATTATTCTATCTACACATGAGGTATTAGAGGCAGAAAAGTTTTTTAATTATGTTGTTTTTCTGGAATATGGAGATGTGCTATTACAGGGAGATGCAGATGATCTTCGTGCAGAACATGGATTATCAATACAGGATTTACTTAAGGAGGTATTTCAATGAGAGCATGGTGGGAATTATATAAAAAAGAGATAAATACTATTGGTTTTTTTTCACTGGTAGTTATATTATTGGTATTGGCCTGGGAATTTTTTCTGTTATATAAAATAGATGCATGGCCACAGGAATTAACCTTTGGATTGAGTTTTTTACCACTTAGTTTTTTTCCATTGTTAATATTATGGTTAGGGTATAATGCTTATAGACAGGAGTGGAAGGATGATACTAATTACTTTATTTTATCAATCCCAAGAAAAGGTTGGGAAATAAGTTTGGCAAAGCTTGCAAGTTCAATGACTTTTTATATTATAGTTACACTGGCAACTTATCTTCTGATCTACTTTTTCCATCAGGGTTTTATATATCAAGAGTTAATTGCACAGGCTCCTGAAGGTATCTTTGTAGGTAATTTTATTATTGATACTATGGTCAAAATAACATTGGCTTATTGGTTAGTTGCCCTGGTAATATATATATTGACTCAGTTTTCACAATTAATAAGTCTCTATTTTGACCGTTTCCGTGGATTAGTCACAGTAGTAGTGTTTATATTATCTAATTACTTTATTTTTCGCTTGGCAACCCTTTTATCACCATTATTTAATTGGTTACCAGACTTTCCGGTTAGAGTTTTTAATGAATCGGGAATAGGTTTAGTTCAAAGATCCACATTTTATATTGGTAGTGGTCCGATAATTGCTTCAACTTTATTGATAGTAGCTTTATTTTTGTTAGGTTCTTGGCTTTTGGAAAATCAATTAGAGATATAGGGGTGCCAGATATGTCAAAAAAAATAATTGTAGGTTTAATAATATTTCTTATGGTAGTTGTAATGGTCGCAGACTTTAGGGTTAATGGAGTAAAGGTATTTGAAGGTTTTTTTCGCCATTTAGAAACAGATTCACTTCGTGAATTACAACAGGGAGGTATAAATTATAATTCCCCGGGTCCATCAGCAGATATTGAGGTTAATGATATATTGATTGATATTAATAAGGAGATTGATACAATTTATATTAATAATCCAATTGGCTCAATTAATATTACAGGAGAAGAAAGAGCTGATATAGCTCTATCATATAAAATAACGGTATATGCTGAAAATCTAGAAAAAGCTGAATCTTTAGTGGAAAAATTAGAAATTATTTCTGAAGTGAAAGAGAATAAATTAGTTTTCAATTTAGTTGAGGTAGAGGCTCCGAGAGGGGTTTATGGTATTAAAAGAGATTATCATTTACTTGTACCAAAGGATTTGTTTTTAGATATAGAAAATAAATATGGAAGTCTAGAAGTAAGTAATATTACCAAAGCTGTTTTATTAAGGAATTCTTATGACGAAATGAACGTAAATAATGTTGATGGCTTAACAGATCTGTATGCTCGTTATGGCAATGTATATGTAAAAGACGTTGGGAAATTAAAACTTAAATCAGGTTATAATTCAGTAGATATTAGTAGTGTTGATGGTGACTTAGAGCTAGAGCAAGCTTATGGTCAGGCAAGGGTAAGTGATATTAGAGGCAATGCTGTCTTCAATAGCAGGTATGGTTCTCTGCACTTTAATCGGATTAATGGTAATATTAGGTTAGAGTCTAAGTATACACAAGTTAGGGGATCAGATTTTAATGGTAAATTTATTGGTAAAATAAACTATGGCCAACTTCACTTATTAGATATAAGCAATGATGTAGAAGTAGACGCTAGATATACTGGTTTGGAAATTGATTTGAGTAAAGATATGGATAATTACCACTTGTATTGTGAGACAGAGTATGGTGAAATAAATTCAAACTTGCCATTTCAGGTAGAAGAAAAAGATAATAATACTAGAATAATGGCAGGAACTGAGGGAACTGAAGGTAAAGAGATAAGTCTTATAAGTGAGCATGCTGATATAGATATCTATAAATAGCCATGTTGTTGAATTAATTTGAGCTTTTTGCATTTTTAAAGCTGATGAATACATTTTTCAAAACATATTTTAACCAGATTGCTCCTAATATAAAGCTAATTGTTTCTGCAATAGGAAAAGCATACCAGACGGCGTTTAACCCAAAATATTTGCTAAGAAGTATAAATGACGGTATTAATATGATAAGTTGTCTGGCTACAGATAGAATTAAGCTGGGCATACCCTTACCTATAGCCTGAAATGTTGTAGAAATAATTATAGCCGGCCCAATAATCGGGAAGGCCAAGCTTATTCTTTTAAGGGCCATTGAACCGATTCTAAGTAGTTCAGGGTCTGTAGTAAATAAGCCAGCTAATTGTTTTGGGAATATTTGGAACAAAATAAATCCAAATATTGTAAAGCTAATAGCTACAATAAAAGTTGATTTTATAGTTTTCTTCATTCTTTCTGGATTATTATGACCATAATTATAGCCCATTATTGGCATATAGCCTTGATTTAGTCCAAATATGGGCATAAATACGAAAGATTGAAGTTTGAAATAAATACCTGCTGCAGCAACAGCTGTTGCAGAATAGGAATCTAATACCCAATTCAGTACAGCAATCATTACACTGGCTAGTGATTGCATAATGATAGCTGGTAGGCCCACTCTATATATTTCTTTGATTATACTAAAATCGAGTTTGAACTTTTTGAAGTTGATCTGCAATTCATTTTTACCACTGAAAAGAATAAATAATAGGAAAATCCCACTGACTATTCGGGAAAATACAGTTGCAATGGCTGCCCCTGCTATTCCTAATTTAGGGAATGGGCCTAGACCATAAATTAAAAATGGATCTAGCACAATATTAATTATAGCACCAATTAACATTGTTATCATTGGGAGAAAAGTATTTCCTTCACCCCTGAGAATATTATTACCTATAATAGGCAAAAACAAAGCTATAGAACCAAGTAGAATAATACTTATATATTCTGTCCCAAGTTTTATAAGTAATTTATTATTGGAAAAAATACCAATAAGACTATTTGATATAAAAAGACCAGAGATCCCGAATAACAGTCCATATATTAATGTAATAACCAGGACATGCTTTGCAGCACTAGCTGCTTGCTTACGATTACCCCTTCCTAATTGTCGGGATATGTATGAACTAGTTCCCACTCCGGTTCCTACAGCAATTGAAATGAGAACTATTTGAATAGGGAAGGCAAGTGATAGTCCTGCAAGTGCTTCTTTGCTAAGCCGTCCCACATAGATACTATCCACTACATTATACATAGCCTGAATAAACATAGCAATTATAGAGGGTATTGATAATTTAATTAATAAAGGTATTATAGGTTCTGTACCTAATCTTTCAGATTTATTTCTAGTTTTCACGAATTACACCTCATCCAATTTTATAATTCTAAGTAACATTATCATAATATCTAACAAACGAAGAATTGTCAAACTTATTAAGAAGGATTTTAGGTGATTTTGGGTATTATTCAATCTTGTTTTATTAATATTTTGCAGGAGAATTATAGTTAGCAGATAATTATAATATTATTATGGGGGGTGTGCTTTTATGAAAAAATATAGTATATTATTATTTGATGCAGATGGAACTTTATTTGATTTTGATAAAGCCGAAATCTATGCTTTAGAAAAATCTCTTCTCTTTTTCCAACGGGATTTTAAGATAGATTTTCATTTAGCAAACTATAGAGATATAAACAGTAAAATTTGGAAGGATTTTGAGAAAGGGCTTATTACTGCTGAAGAGCTAAAAATCGAACGCTTTAGAAGGTTTATAATCCGAATTAATGAAGACATGGATGCAAAGTTATTTGCTGAAAAATATTTAGAGTTTTTATCTGAAACTGCTTTTTTAATAAAAGGAGTTGAGAATTTATTAGCTGAGTTATATAAGGAGTATAGGATGCTTTTGTTAACAAATGGATTAGCTAAAGTTCAACGAAAAAGATTGTCTTTATCTCCTATTAGGGAATACTTTGAAGGTATTGTTATATCAGAAGAATTAGGAATTGCTAAACCAGATCCCCGGATCTTTAGGCATTCTTTAGAAATACTAGATTTTACAGAAAAAGATAAAGTGATAATAATAGGAGATAGTCTAAGTTCAGATATAAAGGGAGGCATATCGTATGGTATCGATACATGTTGGTATAATCCACATAACAATAATGTATCTGAAGAATATCAGCCAACCTATCAAATTAAAAATTTAAAGGAATTACGAGAAATTTTACTTTAATATCTTTATCCTACTGCAATCGTACGTAAGACTCCAAGTTCAACAACCTAAGTAGGGGATAGAAAAATTTTCACTGATGGAGTTTACTTTATATTATATATAATATATGCTAGTATAATAAAGAAGACTTGTTAGGTTAATTATTGCAGTGGGTACTAGAAAGCAAATAATATTTGACTTTATTAAAATAGATGAAGGTGAAATGTTATGATACAGGAAGCTTCTTTGGATGAGGAGTTATTTTTAGTTTTATTATTAAAAGGAGATGTTCTGAAATATTCAAAAAAATTTCAAGGAATAATAGCTAAACATTTTAATTTATATGATGATGGGATATATCCAGAACTGCACATTACTCTAGATAGAATAAAAAAGCACAGGCTTAATGATGCTAGTAAGGTAATAGAGGAGGTTCTAAAAGAGACTAAATTTGCTTATATAAATGTAGAACTAGATAAATTTGTTTGCTTTAGGAATGAAGAAAAATTCCTAGTATTAAAGATTAAGGAAACCCCTTCGTTAATTAATCTTTCTAATTGTTTACATAATGCATTATCAGAAAAGGGTATTTCTGTAATACATGATTATCAAGAATGGGCTTTTCACATTACAATATTAAGCAATATCTTTGTCCAAAATCCAATTACCGATTTTGATTTTGAAAGCCTATGTTTTTTTCTAGAAGGAAAGGAAAATGGCTGTCAATCAGCTAGTAATAGACTTGAAATATGGAGTCCGATTCTTGATCCCACTAAGAAGTGTCTAGCTTCATTTCAGATTAAATGAAAAATAATAAAAAGAGCTGTTAAAGAAATATATTTATTAGCCAGATAAATAACGGTATAGTAAATAGTGACAGGAGAGTAGTAAAAAAGATGCCTTCTGAGGCAAATTTATAATCACTATCAAACTTTTCTGCAAAGATGACACTAATCGCTCCTGAAGGCATTGCTAACATTATAATACTAATACTTTTTACCATTTCGGGGAGTGGAAGTAGCCTTATTAAGAATAAGGCCGTAATTGGTATAATAATAAGTTTTAAAAAAATAACATAATATAAGATTTTATCCTTAAGGATATTTATAACTTTAATATTTGTTAGTGAACCACCTATGATTAACATTGAGAGAGGAAAAGTCATCTGACCTAATGTTATTATAGCACCTTTTACAGGTCCTAAGTTAACTTTAGTAATAAGTAAGATAAATCCAATAAATAATGCAACGGTCCCATGGTTGATTAATTTCCGCCACTGAATTTTACTCTCTTCTTCTTTTAAACTGAATACCTGGATGCCATAAGTCCATAAAAATATATTAAACAAAATATTATGTATAATTGTATAGACTATCGCTTTTGCCGGGAAAATTGAGCTGATTACTGGGATACCCATATAACCTACATTACCAAAAATTATTAATAATTTAAATACATTCTTTTTATCTTGAGAGCATTTTAATTTCTTGGCCATCAGATTTGATATTACAATAATAATTAAGTAGCTGAAAAAAGAGATTACTGTCATAAGTCCTAAATTCTTTATGATTTCTTTACTAAGAGTAATTCCTAATATTGATTTAATTATGAGTGCAGGTAAAGTAATCTCTATTAATAATCTTGAAAAGCCCTTGTTTACCTCCTCATTAATAATATTTTTTTTTCTAATTATGTAGCCAACTATTATCATAATAAACAATACAAGAATTTGATTAACTAAAATACTAAATTCCATGTGAACATCCTTTCTTATTATCTTGATTAATTTAATTACAACTCAAACTAGTAATATGAACTATCATAATAAATTTCAAAAATATAGGTAAATAATAGGATTAGCTTGATAGGATTAGCTTCCAATAATTTAAAACATTTTATCATTTAGTTTCCTCATTGTCAAAAGATTTTAATGTAAATAGTATTATGTATTTAAACAAAAAAAGACCAGGGTATAAAATTACCCTGGAAAATGCGCTAATAGATCTAATAGTTATTAATAACCGCCGTTTAAGTAGAAGCTACTGCATTCGTTTTAGGGCTGAAACTAAAAACACTTTATAAGGGGGTAATATAACTTGAATTTAATATTGGTAATCTTTTTTATTATTTTGGGAATTGCAGGATTGCTTTTCGGGGTTGATGCAGGTGTTTTTATTGGATTTTCCCTTTTTCCATATCAGTTTAGCAAAATGAAAATAAATAAATCAATTAATAATATATTAATTGGAATTGGGTCTTTAATTGGTAGTGTATATTTTCTTTGGTCGAAAAATTGGCTTTTATTTGGTCTTTTTTTATTTAGTCAAGTTATAACTTTTTCTGCTAGTCAATACTTAATGAAAGATGTTAATGAAAATATCAAAGAAGACAAATAAGATAAATTTATTTGACAAAATTAAAATATTTATTGTAAAATATAGAATAGTAAAGACATTTTTATATTTAAAATGCAACATCTAAAAATTAATATAGTGATTTATTTATATAATAATATCACCATCGGTTATGGAGATGATCCAGCTTTATTCAAAGTAATTCATAAAAGTCAATATAAAACATAAAAAGAAAGGATGATGATAAATGCCAACATATTTATACGAATGTAAAAAATGTGGTAGGTTTGAAGACTTTCAGAGAATAACAGATGACCCATTAGCAGAGTGTCCTGATTGTAAAGGACCTGTAAAAAGAATTATAGGCGCACCTGGAATAATTTTTAAGGGCTCGGGATTTTATTCTACTGACGCTAAGTCAAGTAGCAGTACTTTAAATGCTCAAGAGAAAAATACAGAAACAGCAGATACTGTTAAGGCCGAAAAGACTGATAAAAAGGAAACAAAAATAGAGGGTACAGAAAAGGCTTCTTAAAAAGACTTCATAATTACAAATTGAAATCGTTGAGATAGAAAAGTGGGACTTCCTAGGAGGTTCCACTTTTTTTATATTATTTTGAAAAATATTGGGGCTAAATTTAGTACTGGTTTTTTTATCCACATTTTATTTTAAAAAAATAGAATAAAACACTGGTATTTTGAGGTAAGATATTAATAAACAAAAATATGAAAGGAGAATTATATTACAGATGAAAAAAAAGTCACGATATTACACTTTAATAGGATTTATTGTAATGGTAATTATATTAGTATCAACAGTGTATCTCCCGATAGTAAAAGCTGCACAACCAACTTTAAATTGGGGGAGTTCAGGGACTAGTGTCAATGTATTGCAGAGGAAATTATTGGCCTGGGGATATTATGAAGGTAGGGTGGATGGAACTTATGGATCTGATACATACCGAGCAGTAACAGAATTTCAACGTAAAAATCGCTTAAGAGTAGATGGGGTAGTAGGGCCAGAAACATGGGGAGCGCTTGGTTATGAGTGGTCAGGTAATGGTGCATCTAGGCCTAAAGTAGTAAGAACTGCTGGTTCTCGAGGTGTTAGCAGGAACAATGATGTTGAAATGATAGCTCGTCTGGTTCATGCTGAAGCGAGGGCTGAGCCCTATGAAGGCCAGGTAGCTGTTGCAGCAGTATTATTGAATAGAGTTAATAGCTCCTCTTTTCCAAATAGTGTAAGTGGGGTAATATATCAGCCGTTGGCTTTTGAATCGGTAGCAAACGGCCAGTTTAATCTTCCACCTACTGAGCAAAATCGTAAAGCAGCAAGATCGGCAATAAATGGTTGGGACCCCACATATGGTTGTTTATTTTTCTGGAATCCATCAAAACCAGTTAATAAATGGATCTGGTCAAGGCGGATTATTAGAAGAATAGGAGATCATGTATTTGCGTTATAGATAATTAAAAATTTATAGTATAGACATAAAGGAGGTCATTAAAATAAAAAGAAACTGGATTATTCCTGTATTATTATTATTATTAGTAGTCGTAGCTGGCGCAGCTGGATACTGGGGTTATGACCAGTATCAAGAAAAAGAACAATTACAGGTATATATGGGTAATAAATATCAACAGTCTTTTTATGAATTAGTAGAACATGTTGAACAATTGCAAGTACTTATCGGTAAGAGTCTTGTTTCAACTTCACCAAGACAGAATATAATGATTTTAACAGATGTATGGAGCCACTCAAATACGGCACAAGCTGAGTTAAACAAATTACCTCTAGCGGCTCAAACCGTATATGATACTGCTAAATTTCTAAGCCAAACCGGTGATTTTGCTCATGTTATGGCAAGACAAAATGCTGATGGGAAGGTATTGAAAAGTGAAGAAAGAAAAACTTTAAGTCAATTAAGGCAGCATGCTATACGTGTTGCAGATAATCTCCTTGAAGTAGAAAATGAGGTATTAGCAGGGAGAGTAAATTGGGTTGAACTGGTAAGAAATACCAAACAAGATTTAAATGAAGAGAAAGGTAAGGAAAAACCTAATGTAAATCTTGATGACATTGAGGATGAAATGACAAAAATACCTACACTAATATATGATGGTCCCTTCTCTGATCATATCACTGAGAGAAAACCCCAAGGAACGAAAGGTGAAGAAATAAGTAAAGAAAAAGCTCAGATAAAAGCAAAAAAAGTACTTGATATAGAGAATGTTGGGAGTATATCAGTATCTGAAGGTACAACAGTTAATGGTAGAATACCGGCCTTTAATTTTCAAGCAGATGTAGCTGAGGGTATTTATTCAGTAGATATTGCTAGAAAAGGGGGTTATTTAGTAAGTCTATTAAATAATAGAAATGTCGTCAGCGCAAAAATTTCCATGGATGATGCAGTTGATAAGGCTCAAAATTACCTGGCTCGTGTAGGCTATCCTAATATGGAGCCCACCTATTCAGAAATAAAAGAAAATATTGCCTACATTTCCTTTGCTTATAAGAAGAATAATATTTTGTATTATCCAGATATAATTAATGTCCAAATAGCTATGGATAATGGTCAGGTTATTGCTGTAGAGGCACTTAGTTATCTAATGTCTCATCAAGAACGAGATGTTGGGAAACCTGAGATCAGTGAAGAAGAGGCAAGAGAGATGGCTTCTTCAACACTTGAGAAAATTGATAATATCCGACTGGCAGTTATTCCAAAGTCAAGTTTTCGAGAAGTTTTAACATTTGAAGTGAGAGGCGTATCTGGTAATGAAACATATTT
>JBDNGI010000616.1:0-2825 GCA_041689345.1 Halanaerobiales bacterium | reverse complement strand
AATTCTTCTTCAGAGAGCTCTGCATCAACTTCTACTTTATCCCTTACCTTACCATTTATCTGAACTACTATGGTAACTTCATCTTTTTTCATTGCTGATTCTTGATACTCCGGCCAGGGTTGCTCATATACAAAACCCTTATTTCCAAGCTCTACCCACAGCTCTGCAGTCATATGTGGGGCAAATGGCGATAATAGTACAAGTAGTTTATCTATTACTAATTTAAATAATGGATAATTAATATCATCTGCATCTAGATTATTTAAATATTGATATGCGGCATTTGTTAGCTCCATTATTGCACTAATAGCTGTATTAAAGTTTAATCTTTCATCAATATCTTCTGAAACCCTTTTTATTGTTACATGGAGTTGTCGATATAGTTCTTTCTCCTCTTTATTGAATGATTTAACATCTATAGCTGAACTATCGCTTTTTGCAAAATCAATTTCTTTTAGACCCCTAATATGTTCAGAAACCAAACGCCAAACCCTATTCAGGAATCTTTCAGAGCCTTCAACACCAGCCTCACTCCATTCCAGATCTTTCTCTGGTGGTGAAGCAAATAGAATAAACAATCTGGCTGTATCTGCCCCATATTTAGCTAGTATCTCCCTGGGGTCAACAACATTCCCTTTAGATTTTGACATTTTAGTGCCATCTTTAAGGACCATTCCCTGAGCAAGCCAATTACCAAAAGGCTCTACTTCATCAGTTAAACCAAGATCAGAGATTACTTTAGTAAAGAAACGGGCATATAGTAGATGCAAAATAGCATGCTCTACACCACCAATATACTGACTAACCGGGAACCACTTTTCTGCCATTTCTTTAGAAAAAGGCAACTCTTGATTATGAGGATCTATATAACGAAGGAAGTACCAGGATGAATCTACAAAGGTATCCATTGTATCAATTTCTCTTTTAGCCTTACCACCACATTCTGGGCATTCTGTATTTACAAATTCTTCAACATTTTTCAAGGGTGATTCCCCAGTAGGGCTAAATTCTACATCATGAGGCAGTTCCACAGGGAGTTGGTCTTCTGGTACTGCTACAGGACCACATGACTCACAATATACTATAGGTATTGGTGTACCCCAATAGCGCTGTCTGGAGATTAACCAATCACGTAATCGGTAATTAACCTCAACATTTCCTATATCCTTTTTCTCCATCTCTGCTGCCATCTTATCAAAGGCCTCTTCAACAGATAAACCATCGAAGTCAGCGGAATTCACTAAATGTCCTCCGCCAGTATAGGCTTCGCCTGCTAATTCTTCTGAACTTAGTATTTCTTCCTGTTCGTCAGGTTGGATAACTACAGTTACAGGCAGATCATATTTCATGGCAAAATCAAGATCTCGTTGATCATGGGCAGGGACTGCCATGATTGCCCCTGTTCCGTAACCCATCAGGACATAATTAGCGATCATAATCGGTATTTCTTTACCGGTCATAGGATTTATAGCATATCCCCCGGTAAAAATACCGTCTTTTTCAGATTCTGGAGAGGTTCTTTCCATCTCTTTCTGTTTTTTAACTTTATTTATAAACTCATTTACCTCTTCTTCTTTATCAGTACCATCTATCAATTCTTTGACTAAGGGGTGTTCTGGTGCCAGAACCATATAAGTAGCCCCATAAATGGTATCAGGTCTAGTAGTGAAGACCTCTAATTCCTGGTCAACACCCTTTACAGGAAATTTAATCTTCATTCCTTCACTGCGTCCTATCCAGTTTCTCTGCATTGTCTTAACTTTTTCCGGCCAATTTTCCAGAAGTTGATGATCATCAATTAGACGATCTGCATAATCTGTAATCTTAAAAAACCATTGTTCAAGTTCTTTTTTATCTACTTCACTATCACAGCGTTCACATTGATTATTCACTACCTGCTCATTAGCCAGTACTGTCTCACAACCTGGACACCAGTTTACTGCTGATTTATTTTTATAAGCCAGCCCTTTTTTATACATTTGAATAAAAAACCACTGTGTCCACTTATAATAATCTGGATAGGCAGTTGTAACCTCTCTATCCCAGTCATAGCTTAAGCCTAAAGCCTTCATCTGTTCTCTCATATTATCAATATTTGCCCAGGTCCATTCAGCAGGATGTACATTACCATGTTTAATTGCTGCATTTTCAGCTGGAAGTCCGAAGGCATCCCAACCCATAGGATGAAGTACATTATATCCCTTCATATTCTTAAAGCGGGCAATTACATCACCTATAGAGTACACCCTAACATGGCCCATGTGGAGATTCCCTGAAGGATATGGAAACATTTCTAAAACATAGTAATTTTCCTTATCACTTTGCTCATCTGTTTTAAATAGACCCTCATCTGCCCACTTCTTCTGCCACTTTTCTTCAATTTGACTATAATCATAAAAACCTTTCATAGTAAACCCCCTAACAAATTTAAAAACTATAAAATAAAAAAACCCCGTTCCTAAAATAACATAGGGACGAGGATTACCCGCGGTACCACCCTGATTGATTTAATATCCACTCAGTGTCATATTGACAGTCATTAACGCAGACAATACTTGACATCCTCCCCGCCCGTTCGTTAACACTCACGAACGAGGATTCCATTATGGAACTTGCGAGGTTGCACCAGGGGTACTCCCTATTGAAACAAACCATACAACCACATTGAGGTTGTCGAATGATTAGAGGACAGTCTATTTCTAGTAGCCCAATATGACTTCGACTTCAGGCTGTGCCATCAGCCCTCCTGAGATAGCCGACTATACATTTCAATAGTATAATCCTAGCATGAATGCTAATATAGGCACTCAGGCACTTAGACTATT
>JBDNGI010000615.1:0-6760 GCA_041689345.1 Halanaerobiales bacterium | reverse complement strand
CAATTATTAAATTATATGAAGAATGGTATTATTACTAGCAGGACAATACAGGCTATGTATATACCAAGATCTAAGTTGGATGTAGCTGCTACTCGATCAGAATTAAGCAATGTAGGTGTTTATATCTTAATTGGTGGAGAAGATGAAGGCGCTAAGAAAAAGATATATATTGGCGAGGCTGAAGATTGTCTGCAGAGATTAAAGCAACATAATAGATCAAAGGATTTCTGGAAATTAGCGATTGTAATTTTATCCAGGATCAAACACTTTACTAAAACACATATCAAATATCTAGAATGGTATTGTTACAATTTATCTGCTAAGGTAGGTAGATATAAGCTTGAAAATTCCGCGATGCCTGGAAAACCACATATATCCGAACCAATGGAGGCTGATCTGCAGGATAACTTTGAGACTATAAAAATATTAGTATCGACATTAGGTTATCCTATATTTGATCAAATACAAAAACCTAAAAGAAGTAATATTATATACTGTAAAAGTAAGGATGCCTTTGCTGAGGGGGAGTATGTTGAAGATGGATTAATTGTGTTTAAAGATTCTGTGTGTAATTTAGAGGAGACTAAATCTGCAGGCTCATGGTTAATAGAGATGCGAAAAAAACTAATAGATGAAGGAATTCTAGTACAAGTGGACAATGTTTATATGTTTGACTCTGACTATATATTTTCTTCACCAAGTTCAGCTGCAGCCGTGTTTTTAGGTAGAAGAGCAAATGGGTGGACTGAGTGGAAATATAAAGATGGAAGGACATTAGATGAAGTTATACGGCAGACAGATGACAGTTAATAGGTATATAAAATAATTTATTATAAAAGAGTATTATTACTGCTTGCCGCAAGCTATTATATAAAAATATATATTATTTCATAAGATTTTCCTTGTCATTGCAGGAAAATCTATTTTTTTGGGCAATATATAAAGTAGTACATAAATTGGCCCGATTTTAAAAGGAGAAGTGGTAATATATGACTAAAGAACTTAAATATAGCACTGCAATCAAAACTAAACCATTCTTATATGTAGAATTAAAAAAAATGGCCAAGTTAAAAGTAAATAATCCTGAATTGTCATTTAAGGAATTAAAGGACAAAGCAGTTGAAGATAATATATTCCAATATAATACTTTAAGTAGAAGAAAAGGGGTTGCCTCTGCTATTACTAAACGGATAAAGGTACTTGATGAGTATCTGATAGACAAGTTACTAGAAGGTAGCATTGATACTGCTAAGCAAATAGCTATCTATTCTATTTTAAAGACTGATAGGTTATTCTTTGAATTTATGGATGAGGTCTATAGAGATAAGTATCAGATAAGAGATCCATATCTAACTGATAAAGATTTCAATATATTCTTTCAACATAAGGTTGAGCAAAGTGAACGCGTAGCAGGTTGGGTGGATTATACTTATTATAAAGTAAAACAGGTAATAATCAGAGTATTATATGAGGCTGGTTTTATAAAAGACCAAAAGGAAAGAGAGATTACTAAACCAATTATTAGTAATAATATAATTGAACATTTAAATAAAAAAGGTGATGCAAAATATGTACAGGCTATGCTGGGAGGTATATAAATGGCTGATATAAGAGAAAGACTGGATAAGATTTTACCAGAGATCAAAAAGGAAAGTTTTATGGAAAGTAAGGGACTGGGTAATGAGATAGGGTTTTATATTTTTGATTATGCTCCTAAAGATGAAATGATAGTTAGAGATCATATAGAGTTTTTAAAGAGAAAGATGAATAATGATCCAGGACTAGTCAATATAATAGAGTTTGATCTTTACAATATAATGTTAGAAATAATAGAAGATAAGGGTTATCTGGAAAGAACAATGAAGATGGAAGAAAAACAGGGTAGTGAGAAGATTTTAAAAGCTGTGAAAAGAACCCTCAGGCTTACCAGTAAAAATAACCTCTTTGTAGAGTACATAGAGGGAAGAATTGAAGAAAATCATATAGTCTTTATAACTGGAGTAGGTAAAGCCTGGCCAATTGTGAGATCTCATACGGTTTTAAATAATTTACATGTTGCAATTGATGAGAATCCACTAGTTATGTTTTTTCCTGGAAGTTATGATGGTGCTGAATTAAGTTTGTTTGGAGAAATTCATGATGATAATTATTATAGGGCTTTTTCTTTAGTACCTAGATAAGAATATAAATGGGGGGATTACATTGAAGATTCAAGACATGTTTGCGAAGGATATTAATCGTGATATCAAAGGTGTTATCAAGGTTGCTCAAAATGATGAAAAGAACGTTGAACAGGAATTAGAAGAGTACGTAGTTACAAATGAGCTAGAGATGCATTTTCGTGATTTTCTTGAGGCTTATCAAAAGGGTATTGATGGTCTAACAGATAAAATGGGTGTCTGGATCTCAGGTTTCTTCGGTTCTGGTAAATCCCATTTCTTAAAGATATTATCATATATTCTGGATAATAGAGAAGTAGATGGTAAAAAAGCAATTAACTTCTTTGATGATAAATTTCAGGATCAGTTTATATTAGCTAATATGAAAAGGGCCAGTGAACTAAACACAGATGTAATTCTCTTTAATGTAGATTCAAAGAGTGATTCTGATAGTAAAGCTGACAAAGAGGCTATTGTAAAAGTGTTTATGAAAGTATTTAATGAACACTTAGGATATTGTGGAAGTATTCCCTAGTTGGCTGATTTGGAACGCCAGCTGGACAAAGATGGTAATTACCAAGCTTTTAAAGATAATTTTAAAGATATATCTGGTGATAAATGGTTAAACATGAGAGAAGATTTTTATTATGAAGAAGATTCTATTATTAAAGCATTAGTAAACACAACACCGATGAGCGAAGAATCTGCCCGACATTGGTATGAAACATCAGAAGAAAATTATAATTTAAGTATTGAAAAATTTGCTAAACGTGTTCAGGAATACATAGAAGAAAAAGGTAATAACCATCACGTTGTCTTCCTTGTGGATGAGATTGGCCAGTATATTGGTGATGATGGACAGTTGATGCTTAACTTACAAACAGTCGCTGAGGATCTTGGTACTCATTGTGGTGGTAAATCCTGGGTGATGGTAACCTCTCAGGAGGCTATGGAATCTGTTACTAAAAGAATTAAAGGTATGGATTTTTCAAAGATTATGGGTAGATTTAATACTCGATTAAGTTTATCCAGTGCTAATGTGGATGAGGTTATTAAAAAGCGTATCTTAGGCAAAAATCAAACAGCAGAGGATACCTTAGAATTATTATTTAGTGAAAAAAGTGCTATGTTGAAGAATATTATTACTTTTACAGATGATACTTATGATATGAAAATTTATTCAGATGTTAAAGAATTTATAGATGTCTACCCTTTTGTACCTTATCAATTTAAACTCTTACAGGAAGTCTTTGAAGAAATTAGACGTCATGGTGCGACTGGGAAACACCTCTCTGAAGGAGAAAGATCACTTCTAGGTGCATTCCAGGAGTCAGTTCAAGAATATCAAAGTAATGATGCTGGTAAACTGATACCATTCTCTGTATTCTATAAAACAATTGAATCATCTTTAGACTCTAATATTAGTAGAGTAATGAGAAATGCCAAAGATAATAATAATCTTGAAGAATATGATGTTGAAGTATTAAAATTATTATTCCTTATTAGATATATTAAAGGCTTACCTGGTAATATTGAAAATATAACTACACTAATGGTAAGTAGTATTGATGAAGATAAAATTAAGCTAAAAGGGAAAATCGAGGCATCTTTGAAGAGGCTATTAAGAGAAACCCTTATACAGAAAAACGGTCAGGAGTATTATTTCTTAACTAATGAGGAACAGGACATTAATAGAGAGATAAATTCAATAAACGTAGACATTACTGAAGTAATTCAAACCACAGGAGATATTGTCTTTGAGGAAATCTATACTGATAAGAAATATCGCTATAACAAAATTTATGATTTTGCCTTTAATCAAATGATAGATGATAGAGTAAGGGGAAGGCAGACAGAGGATATTGGTATTAAAATATTAACACCTTACTATACCGATGTATCAGATCAGCAGTTATTACTACAATCAGCTGGAGAAAATAATTTAATATTAAGGTTTCCTGATGAAACAGACTTTCTTGATGAACTGGAGCAATCACTTAAAATTGAGAGCTATCTGCGTAAACGAAGTAGTACAACTCAGTCTGATACTATTGAAGATATCATTAGTCGTATGCAAAGAGAGCAAAGGGAACGGAAAAAGAGAGTTAAATACTTGTTAACAGATGGCTTAAGTAATGCCAATGTTTTTGCCAGAAATCAATTATTAGATATTAAGAGCAGTAATCCTGTTGATAAAATAAATCAAGGTTTTAACTCGTTAATTGAAGATATATATAATAAATTGAACTATGTACAGCAACATATCGATAATGAACGGGAGTTAGTAAAATTACTAAATTCAGATAATACTCAACTTACGTTAGAAAATAAAGAGGCAAATCAACTAGCAATTGATGAAGTCAAGGTGTATATTGAAAGACAGAATCAAAGAACAAATCGGGTAACTATGAAAATGGTCATAGAACGTTTTAATGGTGTGCCCTATGGCTGGAGAGAATATGATATTGCTGCTGTCGTAGCAAAACTATTAAAAAATCAGGAAATTAACATACAGTATAATGGCCAAATACTTGGAACTGATGACCGTAATATAGCTGACTATTTGAGTAAGAGAACCTATTGGGAAAAGATAGTAATTAAAAAGCGTGTAAAGGTTGATCAGTCTTTAATCAATACTGCCAGAAAACTTGGTCGGGATCTATTTGAAAAAGCATCATTGCCTTCAGATGAGGATAATCTTAAAGAAAAGTTAAAAATATTAATAAATAATAATGTCCTATCTGAAACTAATCATCTGTTAACTAATTATAGACGTGATGTTAAATATCCTGGAAAAGATGATGTAGAGAAGGCAAATGAGCTATTTAAAGATATATATCATATCGAAGACTCTTACCAATTCTTTAAAGAGTTAAATGATAAGAACGGTCAATTACTGGAATCGGGCCAGAAACTAAAAAAAAATGTGGGTTTTTTTGAAAATCAGCAGGGTTTCTTTGATGCTGCACTTAAGACAATAGATCTTTACGATAAAAATGAGACCTATATAGTAAATGATGAAATGGTAAAGATAGTAGATGACTTGAAGGATATCGTAAGTGCAGATGAACCATATAGTGAAATACACCGTATTCCAGCATTGAGAACTAAATTTAATAATATCTTTGTACAGGGAATCCTGGTAGAAAAAAGCAAACCTGTCAAAGAAAGTATTGAAAATGATAAAAAGAAAGTTGAAGATGAATTGAAGAAATATGAAGACTTTAATGATTTCTTTAAAAATACGATATTGGGTAGATTTGATAGGTTATTAGAAAGACTGGGAACATCCAATACAATAAATGAAATAATTGCTATGCCGCAAGAAAGTGATGTTATAAAGATTAATTGTTTTAAAGAGATAGATAAAGAATGGAAACTGATTCAGGAAGAGAAAAAAAGTTCTGTTGGTATTGGAGAAGGAGAAAATGATGGAGATATTCCTAAGCCTGATACAACTCCTAAACCTAAAAAAGTTGAAACTATTAGTATAACAAACTTAATTAGTGGAACTAGAGAACTTGAGAATGAGCAAGATATAGATAACTTACTTAATGAAATTAAACAGTCTCTAAAGAAAATTATTGATGAAGATAAGAATATCAAACTCATATAATTGGGAGAGAAAATAATGGATAAAACAGCAATAAAGAATTTTGCAGTTAGAGCCAGAAATAAATTAATTGAACAGGTGAAACAGAAAGCTTTTCAAATAGGTATAGAAAAAGATAAGATTGTTGATCCACAGGTTGAGGGTACGGATTCGGCAAAAATTTATAATAGGTATTTTGATAAAGATGAGATAAGACAAAGGGATAGACTAATTAATGAAATTGAGATAAAAGGCTATGAGCAAGTAATTGAAGAGGTTGCTTATACCTGGTTTAATAGGTTTGTTGCCTTGAGGTTCATGGAGGTTAATGGTTATTTACCTACTGGTATTAGAGTTTTATCTTCAGAGGCTGAGGGGAAAGTGGAGCCTGATATAGTAACTGAGGCTCTTAATATTATTGATATGGATATAAATACAGAAAAGCTCTATCAATATCAGGATGACAATGATACAGAAGGATTATTTAAATACTTACTTATCAAGCAATGTAATTCTTTAAATGATATAATGCCCTTTATATTTGAAAAGATTGCTGATTATACTGAAATATTATTGCCTAATAACTTGCTTAGTGAAGGTTCTGTTATAAGGGACATGGTTGAAAGTATTAATGAAGAAGATTGGACAGAAGTTGAAATCATCGGCTGGCTTTATCAGTTTTATATTTCTGAGAAAAAAGATGAAGTTTTTGCATCTAAGAAGAAGATTAAAAAAGAAGAAATTCCTGCTGCAACTCAACTTTTTACACCCGATTGGATTGTAAAATATATGGTTGAAAATTCTTTGGGAAGGTATTGGTTAGATTCGAACCCCAATGAAAGCATTAAAGAAAAATGGGAGTATTATTTAAAAGAACCAGAACAAAAGTTAGTTGTTAAGAAAAAATTAAGTGAAATTAAGAATGATAGCATTAACCCTGAAGAAATAACAGTGTTAGACCCTGCCTGTGGGAGTGGTCACATTTTAGTTTATGCTTTTGATGTTCTTT
>JBDNGI010000614.1:0-2844 GCA_041689345.1 Halanaerobiales bacterium | reverse complement strand
CAGTTTAGATAAATATTAACAAAAGTGACGATATCATCATAAACGTTATCACCATTTTACTACAAATATTATTAAATTCAAGTTTACATGTTTCTTAAAGTATAAAAAAGATGGCCAAAGATGGCCATCTTTTTAACATCTATCCTCTGAAGCTAATAGCACCTATCTTAGTAGTACTTATTTTGAAACTTGGTGTGACCGTGTAACACTTACCCGCCTTAAGAAGAATGTCCTAAAGAACAAGGTCAGGTAGTTTTAGTAACAAGCTTAAATATATAAGAGGGAAATTATTACTATCGTTTTATGTTATTTAACCAAACTATCATTTCCCCTGCTTCTCTGTTATCCCAAGTAAAATAAGGAACAGCTATAATCTCAATTTCTTTAAATTGCTGATTTTCAGTACTATATAAATTATCAGCCCAATTAGATTGATCAAGTTTTAGGGCTTCACCTTTTAAAATAGTCACTCCACCCAGTATATCAGTTCTATAATCTGCAGTTAGTTTAGCATCATCAGACAAATAAATTGCCGGTAGATTTTTACCATTGTCTACTTCTTCCAGACAGTAAACTACTGGACCTCTTTGAACAGCAACTTTTCCTATATTCTCCCGTACTTGAGGATTAGAATACATTCTTTCGACAGACATATTAAGAATTAATTCTACTTTGTCACCATTTACCCAGTTACGTTTTAAATATAAATAACCATTATCTTCTACATTAAATTCAATATCTTCACCATTCACTTTCACTTCTGCATCACTACACCAACCGGGTATCCTTAAAGCTAAAGCAAACTCTAAATCTATATCAGTTGATAAAGTAATATCTACAGTACCATCCCATGGATAGTCAGTTTTCTGCTCTATTGATATTTCATGATCATTTATCTCAACTTTTGCTGAACTATCAGCATAAAGATTTACATAAACTTCATTTTTACTATGAGAATAAATATACTCCCCTATTGAAGCCAACAGGCGCGCAATATTTGGTGGGCAACAGGCACAGCCAAACCACTTTTGTCGGGTTGGTTTAACGTGTTTATGGTCATTTCTATTTTCACAAGTCTCTGGCTGTACTTCTAATGGATTTACATAGAAAAACTTCTTACCATCTTCAGATATTCCACTTAATACTCCATTATATAAGGCTTTTTCCATAACATCTATATATTCAGCTTTAGCTTCTAGATGGAACATTCTCCTGGCAAAAAAGACCAGAGCAATAGCCGCACAGGTTTCAGTATAAGCAGTATCATTTGGTAGATCATAATCAAAAGTAAATGCCTCTCCATGACCACTGGATCCCACCCCGCCAGTTATATACATCTGTTTTTTTGTAGTATTAGTCCACAACTTTTGGCAGGCTTCAATCAAGGATTTATCACCTGTTTCTCTTGCTACATCAGCCATTCCGCTATACATATATAGAGCTCTAACTGAATGGCCAACTGCAACATCCTGTTCACGAACTGGTTTATGTGCCTGAAAATAATCCAATCCAGCCATATCTCTAAAGTTAGGCCAGTGGGTAGTTTTACCTCTTTTCTCCCATTCTAAATCAAAATAACTTGGTGCCTGACCTCGTTCATTAATAAAATATTTAGCTAATTCCCTATATTTACTGTCGCCAGTTATATTATATAATTTTATTAAAGCAAGCTCTATCTCCTGGTGTCCAGGATATCCTTTTATTTTATTCGGTTCAGTTCCGAACTTTTCGTCAATCAATCCTGCAAAACGAATCATAACATCAAGTAATTTCCTTTTTCCTGTTGCCTGATAATAGGCTACTGCAGCCTCCATCATATGACCGGCACAGTATAATTCATGACATTCAGCCAAATTACTCCATTTTTTATCTGGTTCAGCTACTGTAAAATAAGTATTAAGGTAACCATTATCCTGTTGGCTTTTCTCTATTAAATCAATAACACCATCAGCTAATGCTTCCAATTTTTCATCCGGGTCAGTAGTTAATTGATATGCTACTGCCTCTAACCATTTTGCTACATCACTATCCTGAAAAACCATGCCGATAAATTCGCCTTCTGATTCACCTGCTGCAATTCTAAAGTTTTCTATAGCATTACTGGGGTCTGTATCAGGTATTTCATCATTTAAAGCCTTCCATTGATAAGGTATTACTTCTTCTCTAACTAATTCATTTTTACTGCCTAACAAACCACTTTCAATTTTAACATTCTTTAATGGGACTGCTTTTAACTTTACATTATCTTTTATCATATTATTTTCCTCCTGTTTTGATAACTTATTTAATAAATACTATAATATTAAAAATCATCATTATCTATACATAGCAAGATAAGTTATCAGAAGTATGTCCATTTACATTAATTATACTATAAATATTTAAAAGGTGCATTTAGCACCTTTTTTCGAACTATATAAGTCCCACTTATATTTTTCTTAATAATACTTAGTGTATGCATAATTAGTATAATTGGCTAGAACGGCAAGTGTAATTATTAAGTATTATTTATATATCTATATAATTTGCTAACTATAATATTTATTTTATACTTCTTATTTTTATACCTGCTCTTTAAACTATTTCAGCTCGGGCAAATGTCCTAGAAAGATCAGTAATCTTAACCTTTACTTCTTTACCTACAAAATTTCCGGCATTTTTTACAATAACAATATAACCATTAATTCTAGAGACACCATCTTCCGGATTATTCAACTGTTGATCTTCAATTAGCAAATTATATTCTTCCATTTCACTAACAGGTAGTGCTAGTTTTACCATCTCTTTTTTACTACCTTTACTAATTATCTTATAGTTTTCAATATGTAATTCATCATTTCCACT
>JBDNGI010000613.1:0-3031 GCA_041689345.1 Halanaerobiales bacterium | reverse complement strand
TGATAGTGATAGTGATAGTGAAGTAACAAATAATCATAAAGTTGATTATATTTATGAACCCTCCCCAGATGAGGTATTTGATATATTACTACCAAAATATATCAATAATATTCTCTACTCAACTTTACTGGAGGCAAAAGCCAGCGAATTTGGGGCTCGAATGACAGCTATGGGATCAGCTACAGATAATGCTGGCGATCTAATTGATGACTTGACATTGTTGTACAATAGGGCTCGTCAGGCAGCAATAACTAAGGAACTAAGTGAAATAGTTGGGGGAGCAGAAGCTTTAAAGTAGAATGATGAAGGAGGTATAACAATGAGTGAAGAACAAAATATAGGTAAGATCATCCAGGTAATTGGTCCTGTATTGGATATTGAGTTTCCATCAGGAGATCTTCCGGAAATATATAATGCCGTTAAAATTATAGCTGAGAAGGACCGAGGACAGGGTGGTCCTAATAAAGATCAAGCTGATAATAAAATAGATTTAGTTGTTGAGGTTATACATCAATTGGGTGACAATAGAGTCCGCTGTGTAGCGATGTCTTCTACCGATGGACTAGTACGGGGAATGAAGGCAATAGATACCGGTGAATCTATCTCTGTTCCTGTAGGGGAAGAGGTTTTAGGTAGAATTTTTAATGTATTAGGTGAAACAATTGACAAAAAGGGTGAGCTAAAGACAGAAAAGAGGCTTCCAATACATCGTCAAGCACCACCATTTGATGAACTGAAAACTGCCAGTGAGGTATTTGAAACAGGTATTAAGGTTATTGACTTATTGGCACCATATGCCCGTGGTGGTAAAGTTGGGCTATTCGGGGGTGCTGGTGTAGGTAAGACTGTTTTAATTCAGGAATTGATTAATAATATTGCTATTGAACATGGTGGTTATTCTGTATTCTCAGGTGTAGGAGAAAGAACTAGAGAGGGTAATGACCTCTGGCTAGAGATGCAGGAGTCAGGTATTCTTGATAAAGTAGCTATGGTCTATGGGCAGATGAATGAACCGCCAGGGGCTAGAATGAGAGTTGGCCTTAGTGGTTTGACAATGGCTGAGTACTTTAGAGATGAAATGGGTCAGGATGTTCTCCTGTTTATTGATAATATATTCCGCTTTATCCAGGCTGGTTCTGAGGTTTCTGCTTTATTAGGTAGGATGCCGTCTGCTGTTGGATATCAACCAACATTAGCTACTGATGTAGGGGCCTTGCAGGAAAGAATTACCTCTACAAAAAAGGGTTCTATAACGTCAGTTCAGGCTGTTTATGTTCCTGCTGATGATTTAACAGACCCAGCACCTGCCACGACTTTTGCACATTTAGATGCTACAACTGTGCTATCTAGATCAATAGTTGAAAAGGGAATTTATCCTGCTGTAGATCCCCTTGATTCTACATCAAGGATTCTAGATCCAAGAATTTTAGGTGAGGAACACTATAATGTAGCACGCCAGGTTCAGGAGATATTACAACAATATAAAGATTTACAGGATATTATAGCAATATTAGGTATGGATGAGTTGTCAGATGAAGATAAAATTGTTGTTAACAGGGCTCGTCGTATAGAAAGGTTTTTATCTCAACCATTCCATGTCGCTGAACAGTTTACTGGTAAACCTGGTGTTTATGTTCCGATTGAGGAGACTATTCAAGGTTTTAAAGAAATATTAAATGGTAAACATGACAGTCTTCCCGAAGAGGCTTTCTATATGGTTGGTACTATAGATGAAGCTGTCGAGAAAGCTGAGAGCGTCAAGGAAGGTGAATAAATAATGCCTTCTACTATAAAGCTTGAGATAGTAACTCCAACCGATGTAGTGTACACTGAAGAAATAAATGTTCTGGAAGCCCCGGCAATGGATGGACTAATCGGTATTCTGCCACGGCATGCACCATTGGTTACTGGCTTAAAGACCGGAGTTCTTCAAATAAAAAAGGATGAAGAAAAAATAAATATTCCAATTAGTGACGGCTTTATGGAAGTAAAACCAAAAATAATAAATGTAGTTGTAAGAACCGCTGAATTACCTCATAATATAGATGTAGAGCGTGCCAAGCAAGCCAAGGAACGTGCAGAAAAACGGATAGAAAAGAATGAGAATAAGACGGATAATGCCAGGGCTGAAGCTGCATTAGAACGAGCGGTGGCACGTTTAAAAGCGGTTGACCATAGAAATATATAAATATAAATATATACAAAAAAGCCCTATACTCAGGGCTTTTTTGTATATATTGAGTGGAGAAGAACCTTCTTTTAAAGTTTATTTTAGGATCATCTCCATAACCGCTGATTATAGGTTCAGACATTTGAGGGCAACAATGATTTTTTAAAATTTTGTTCTTATTTTTTACTAAATAGTATCAAAACTAAGTGAATGGAAATAATATAGATAAAGGTGAATTATATGAGTAGTGATAAAAGTAAATTGGAAGATAAGGTTTTGGAAGGTATTTATGGTAAAAAAGAATTAAAAAAATCAGAACGTAATCGATTTTTAGGAGAATACAAAGAACGTGTATTTCGTTACTTGACATATAAACAGGTTATAGAACCTGGAACTTATCCTGAGATATTGAATGCAATCAGAAATCCTGAAGCAAAAAAATTAATAATTGATCGAGAAGTAGACCTAGTAGCTGCTAATGATTATGTTAAGTTAGCTGCTGAAAATAATCTGTTTTTTAAGAGGGTAGATTCGCCAGACTTTAAAGGTGATATTGCTCTGCTTGTAGTAAGTGATCATGCTGTTGATATTTCAAATAGGAAAGTATTGTCAAGAGTTGAAAGGTTGAAAAATAAGGGTATTTCTGATAAAATAATTGAGAATTCAGGTGCAAAATTATGTAAGAGTTGTTGGATGGATTTAGAGAAAAAAGCACCGGAAGAATTAGTAAATTATAAAAAAATTACTGTCTTGGATAAAATGACAGGTATTAAATGTATCTGTGACGAGCAATTGGGATTGTTCTTTTTTTGTAAAATAGTTTATAATAACTAAAGGATTTCATATTTTTATCACGATATA
>JBDNGI010000612.1:0-5240 GCA_041689345.1 Halanaerobiales bacterium | reverse complement strand
AGGCTTGATAAACTAGAAGGAAAAGTTAATGAAACCAATAAAGTTGTAAAAGAAATTAGAAGAACACAGACTACAAATAGAAGACAAATTGCAGAAAATACTTTAGATATTTCTGATTTACAAATAAAGATAAGCTAAAATATAATTATTTATTAAATAGTGTAAGTTAATATATACGTCATTAACCCATTCTGGAAGGGTGGGTGAGTCTGGCTTAAACCGCTCGACTCGAAATCGAGTAGGCGCTTTAAAGCGTCTCGAGGGTTCAAATCCCTCCCCTTCCGCCATATAGAAGCTTTAAAGGTTTATTCCAAGGTCTGAGGTTTATTCCAACCTCTAACCTCCAACTTCTAACTTCCAATACGGAGAGGTGTCCGAGTTGGCTTAAGGGGCTCGCCTGGAAAGCGAGTGTAGGCTATCGTCTACCGAGGGTTCGAATCCCTCTCTCTCCGCCATTTAAAATTGTTATTAAATTATGGTCATTGTGACCTATAATATATAAGTTTGGCCGTACTAGATGGGGCGGTAGCGGTGCCCTGTAACCTGCAATCCGCTATAGCAGGATCGATGCCGCGCTGAGGGTTTGTCCTTTTGGGGTCTGGCCTTGATAAGTGGTGTTGACGGTTGGGTCTTACGCAATGGAGCTTTGTGAACCCCGTCAGATCCGGGAGGAAGCAGCGGTAAGCAAATGTCTCCATGTGCCGTAAGGGTGCCTGACCCGAGCTAACTGTTAAGGTAACGCCTGGGGGGATAGATTCGAAGCAGGTGTACGGCTATTTTTATTTTATTAATATGTGTTAATTCTGAATTAAATAGAGATATTCCCTCAATGAATTTGTTATTGATTTGAGAGGGAGATTCATGCCAAAGTATAATATTTTCTGCGTTTTTCTTGCAGGGAATATATTTTTTTTATATAATAGTTATAGTTGAAAGTATATTTTTGATTAATTTCTAATATACAAAAAAATTATTAATTTAAGGGTGAACAAAATGGCATTTCTTTCGTTATATCGGAAATACAGGCCAAATAACTTTGCGGATTTAGTAGGGCAAAGACATGTTATAAGAACATTAAAAAATGCCCTAGAGCATAATAGAATTGCCCATGCCTACTTATTCGCTGGACCGAGAGGGACCGGAAAGACTTCTACTGCCAAGATCTATGCACAGGCATTGAATTGTATAAATGGACCTACAGCAGAACCCTGTGGGGAGTGTGAGGCATGTCAAAAGATACAATCAGGCCAATCAATAGATATTATAGAAATAGATGCAGCCTCTAATCGAGGTATAGATGAAATTAGAGATTTAAGAGAGAAGGTTAAATTTTACCCTAGTGAGGGAAAGTACAAGGTATATATTATTGATGAGGTACATATGTTAACCAAAGGGGCCTTTAATGCCTTATTAAAAACCCTGGAAGAACCTCCCGCAGATGTAGTGTTTATACTGGCTACAACTGAACCACATAAGGTAATAGATACGATACATTCCCGTTGTCAGCGTTTTGACTTTTCCTTGCTGTCAACTAATGATATTATAGAGCGCCTTGAATATATATGTAAAGAAGAGGGAGTGCAGTATTATGACAAACAAGCATTAAGTGTTATTGCAACTGCTTCTAATGGTGGTTTAAGGGATGCTATTAGTCTACTTGATCAGACCATTTCTTTTACTAATAGCAATATAAAAGTCTCTGAGATACAGGAGATGCTTGGAAAAGTAGATATACCGTTTCTACACGATTTTATGGAAAAGGTTTTTGATAATGAGAGTGCTGAAATATTAGAGATGATTAATGATATTATTAATAGTGGTAAGGGTATTTCTATATTTATAAATGATCTAATAGATTTTTTGCGTCAGACCATGCTTTATAAGGAATGTGGTAAAGATACAAAAGTTTTTGATTTTACTAGTAACATTATTAATCAAATAGAAAATTTGGCTGAAAAAACTAATACAGAGCGGCTGGTAAGATGTTTAGATATATTAACTGAGGTTGAAAGGGAGTTAGCCTATGCAGACCAACCAAGAATTATACTGGAACTAGGTATAATTAAGATGATGTCAGCTGATGCAGATAATTCACTGCAGGGTTTACGGTCTCGAATAGCAGAACTGGAATATAAAGTGAGACAGATTTTAGAGGGTGAACTGCCTGATATTACTAATATGTCCTCAAAAGAAACGCTGGGAAATAATAAGACTAAAATTAAGCTTGACCAGGGTAAGACAAAGGCTAGTTCAGATAATGAAAAAAAATCAGATTCTAAAGAAAATATAAATACTGCTGAAAATAACTCTGCAAATGAAACTAACCTTAGAGATAAAACAAATAAGGCAGAACAAAATAATATGACAGAAAATAGTGCTAAAGAGTCTGGGACAGGAAGTAAACTATCTATCGATGAGATGGAAAATGCCTGGCCGGTAATACTGTGCAAAGTTAAGGCAGAAAGTATTAGTGTACATGCAATGCTAATGGGAGGAAAACCAAAGAAAACATCAGGAGATATAGTTTATATAGAATTTCCTAATGATAAAAATTTTCATAGAAAAGGTGCAGAACAGCAGGCAGGACTAATACAAAAGATAATTAATAAAGTAGTGGGTTCTGACTGTCAGCTACAATTTGTAAATGAAGGTGATGGAGATATCCAGAGTAAAAAAAAAGTAGCTAAAGTTAAAGGTGTGAATAATAATATTAACGCTAGTAATGCTTCTAACATAGAGAAGAATAGTGTTGTAGATGAGGTTGTTAAGGCCTTTAATGGCAAAATAATAAAAGTGAATCATCGTATTTTGGATGATGAATGATCAATGATCAAAAAAACATATAGGGGGTTATATTTATGAATATGAATAAATTAATGAAACAGGCCCAGCAAATGCAGGCAAAAATGGGCAAGATGCAAGAAGAATTAGAAGAAAAAACAATGGAAGCCACTGCTGGTGGTGGGGTTGTTAAGGTCGTAGTTAATGGTAAACAGGAATTATTAGATATTCAGATTGATCCAGATGCTGTTGATCCTGAAGATGTTGAGATGTTAGAAGACCTGATTCTTGCTGCTGTAAATGAAGGTATGCGTAAGGTGCAGGATATGGTTAATGAGGAAATGGGTAAAGTTACAGGTGGGATGAATATCCCAGGTATGTTTTAATGAGATATTATCCGCAGCCAATGGGTAAGCTGATAGGTGAGTTAAGTAAATTGCCTGGTATAGGTCCTAAAACTGCCCAAAGGCTTGCGTTTTACATTCTTAGCATGAACACAAATTCTGTAAATAATTTGGCAGAATCTTTACTTGAAGCAAAGGAAAAAATAAATTACTGTTCTGTTTGTAATAACTTAACAGAAGAAGAAATATGTGATTATTGCTCATCTGAGGAACGGGACACAAGTCTAATATGTGTTATGGAAAGTCCCAAGGATGTAATAGCCATGGAAAAAACAGGTGAATATCACGGCCTTTATCATGTTTTACATGGATCAATCTCACCTATGGATGGGATTGGGCCTGATGAAATACGAATTAAAAATTTAATTCCACGACTACAAGAAGGGATTGAAGAAGTAATTGTAGCTACCGACCCTAATGCAGAGGGTGATGTCACTGCAATGTATTTAAGTAAATTATTAAAGCCAATAGGTGTTAAAGTTACCAGGATTGCCCATGGCTTACCAGTTGGTGGAGATTTAGAATATGCAGATGAGGTTACACTATCTAAGGCCTTAGAGGGAAGACGCGAGATATAGCAGAAAGATGGTAATAGAATAATAACTCCCTTTACTTATACCAAGAAAGGGGGTTTTTTTATACTTTTTTCAAGTATTATAGTATTTTTTAATTTAGAAACTTGAAGTAAGTTTATATTATTTTGCTAGATTTTTTATTCTGTGTTATAATATTATCTAAATTCTATTTTTGAAATAGGTAAAGAGGGTTGCAATATTTTTAATAAATAAAAGAAAGAGATAGGGGATAAGATTTATATAATAAGGAGGGATAATTATGATTACTACAGTTACTTTAAACCCAGCAATAGATAGGGAATATTTTGTAACAGAACATGTGCCTAAAGAACATAAATATCTTTATGGCGAACAAGATATAAAGGTATATCCTGGTGGTAAAGGCTTGTTGACTGCAATAAATCTGAAACGTCTTGGTTATCCAGATGTACAGAATATTGGCTTTTTAGGTGGCAAACAGGGCTTGTTTTTTGAAAAGATGGTACAGGAACATAAAATTACAACTAATTATATATATACTAAAAATGAGATAAGAAATAATGTCTTTATTATTGCAAAAGATCCGGTTACCTATACTCATTATAATGATTATACTTATGAAGTAACAAAACGGAATGTTGAGGATCTGATGAAGAGATTTAAAAGGGCTATAGTCGATAGTGATATGATAGTGATAGCAGGTTCTATACCAGAGGGTGTGGAATTTGATATTTACCAGCGTTTGATTGGAATATGTAATGAATTAAATAAAACTGTTTTTTTACAGGCAAGCGGTGAGGCTCTCAATCTTGCTTTAAAAGAAAAACCAAAGGTAGTAAGTCCATATTTTAAACATACCAGGAAAATATTTGACAAAGAGGTTGTAGAGTATGGGGATTATGTCAGGATGTGCCGTAGATTAATAGAGGAGGGGGCACAGAATGTAGTAGTGCCTTATCATTGTGACCGACTTTTATTTACAGATGGAAAAATATATTCTATCTCTCCTATTGATTTTTGTCTGACAAATTGGTTAGGTGCTGGTGATGCCTATAATGCGGGTTTTTATGACTATATATATAAAAAAGGTTTTGATTTTATAGAGGCAAACAAATATGGTGCAGCAGCGGCATTAACTGTTGCCGAAAATAAAAGTATATTTATTGATAATATAGATTTAATCGAAAAAAATCTAGATAGAATTGAAGTCAAGGAATTGGAGGTGTAGCCAGTGGCCATTATAAAAGATTATATGACGAGGACATTAATTTCTGTTTGTGAAGAAGATCATATTGATGATGCAATCCGAATTATGCATCAGGCTGAGATGTCAGTGCTGCCAGTAGTTAATGAAGAGAACAAATTTTTAGGGACTATCTATAGTGAAAATATATTAAAGAATATTATACCAGAAAAATATGGTTTTTTAGACAGCAACCGTCTTTTATATGAAATAGACCAGGCTGCGGAAAATTTAATTGAAATTAGAGGTAGAGAGGTT
>JBDNGI010000611.1:0-2454 GCA_041689345.1 Halanaerobiales bacterium | reverse complement strand
TTTATGGAAAAAGTGGAAGAGAGATTAGTAAGGCTCAACAAGAATTTAAGCAGATATATCCAAAACCAGGTTGGGTAGAACATAATTTAGAAGATATATGGCGTTCTGTGATTGATGTTATAGAGCAATCACTTAATAAGGCCAATCTTAGAGCAAGTGATATAGCTGCTATTGGTATTACCAATCAGCGGGAGACAACGGTGCTCTGGGATAAAAACACTGGTAAACCAGTTTGTAATGCAGTAGTCTGGCAGTGTAGACGCAGTACTGATATCTGTCAACAGTTAAAGGATAAAGGATTGGAAGATAAGTTTAGAGAAAAAACAGGTCTCCTACTTGACCCCTATTTTTCTGGGACGAAGATTAAGTGGATTTTTGAAAATGTAGCAGGTAGTAGAGAGAAGGCAGAAAAAGGAGATTTACTTTTTGGAACAATTGACAGTTGGCTTATCTGGAGATTGACCGCTGGTAAGAAACATGTAACAGACTATACAAATGCTTCCAGAACTCTAATTTATAATATTCATGACTTATCCTGGGATGATGAATTATTAGGTCTTTTAGATATACCTAAAACAATTTTACCTGAGGTAAATTCAAGTTCTGAAGTATATGGATTAACTTCAGCTGATATTTTTGGGGCAGAGGTTCCCATAGCTGGAATTGCCGGTGACCAGCAGGCAGCTACTTTTGCTCAGGGATGTTATCAAAAAGGTATGACAAAAATCACCTATGGAACAGGGAGTTTTATGTTAATGAATACTGGTGGTAGGGCTGTTAAGTCGAAGAACGGCCTGTTGACTACCATAGCCTGTGGAATAGGTGATGAAATAGAGTACGCCCTTGAAGGCAGTATATTTGTTGCTGGTGCAGCAATTCAATGGCTCAGGGATGAAATGAAATTAATAGATAATTCTTCAGATTCCCAATATTTTGCAGAAAAAGTAAGTGATACTGCGGGTGTATATATTGTACCTGCCTTTACCGGTATTGGTGCACCTTATTGGAATCCTGATGCCCGTGGAACAATAGTAGGATTATCCCGTGGTAGTAATAAAAACCACTTGATTCGGGCTACACTGGAATCCCTTGCATATCAGACTAAAGATGTTATAAATGCTATGGTTGAAGATTCAGGTATTAGTTTAAAAGATATAAAAGTTGATGGAGGGGCATCTGCTAATGATTTTCTGATGCAATTTTTAGCTGATATTACAGATTCAAGTGTTGAAAGACCGATAAATACTGAAACGACTTCCATTGGTGCTGCTTATCTAGCTGGTCTCGCTGTTGATTATTGGTCTGATAAGAATGAATTACTCCACTTAAGAGAGATAGATAAAGTTTATAAGTGTCAAATGAGTGATAATAATAGGGCTAAATTATATAAAGAATGGGAACGAGCAGTTAATACAGCATTAAACTGGGTTAACATTTAAGGATCATCTCCATAACCCTTGCTGAAATTCCTAGACTTTTTCATGAATGAAGTAATAGCAAAATTGTCGGACGTTTTCGTTACCAACTAATATGGAGATGAACCACAATTAATATGTATATCTTATAATTAAGGGGTGATATCTTTTAAAACTTAAATAATTAGCTTAAAAGTATTGTAAGATTACTTTAGATTTGATATAATAAAGTGTAAAGAATAATATTGTATAATAGTTTGGTGAACAAGAATCTATTATATTAAAATCAAATATTAAAAATGGTAGAGAATAAGAGAGAACCATTTTATTGACATTAGGGAGGTTTTTGACCTTCCAGCTTAGTAATGCCAATAAAAATAGGTTCTCTTTTTTGTTATTTAGTATATACTGTATTTAATTTTTACTTTAAATTACTAAATTTCAATACATTTTTTAAGTGTAAATCTTAAGTGGTATTTATAATTTGAATAGGAGGTATTTGAAATGGTTTCTAAAACGATAAGTACTGATATTGTAATAATAGGTGGGGGAGTAATTGGGGCAGCCATTGCTCGTGAGTTATCTCGTTATCAGTTGCAAGTTATCCTTGTAGAGAAAGAGGATGATGTAGCAATGGGGAGTAGTAAGGCTAATTCTGGAATTGTTCATGCCGGATATAATGCAGACTTAAGCACTTTGAGAGGTAAGTTAAATACAAAAGCAAATCCGATGTTTGATAAGATATGTGATGATTTACAGGTTCCATTTAAGAGGATTGGTTCACTGGTAGTTGGTTTTAATGATGAGGATCTTAAAATGTTGAAATGGGAAAAGGAAAATGGAGAAAAGATGGGAGTTAGGGGTTTAGAAATTTTAAATGCTCAGCGTTTATTTGAAATGGAACCTAATTTAAATTCTGCAGCACAAAATGCTTTATATGCAGAAACAGCAGGAATAGTATCAAGTTATGAGTTAACAATAGCTCTTGCTGATAGTGCAGTCGTGAATGGTGTCAAGGTCATGCTGGAAACAGAGGTAA
>JBDNGI010000610.1:0-1536 GCA_041689345.1 Halanaerobiales bacterium | reverse complement strand
TCTGTATGGTTTAGTAACTGGTTTTTTAATTCAAAAGTCTAATATTTACCTGTCTTTATTAATAAGTATGTTAATCGGTAGGATTGGGGCAGGATTAGTAGTGACAGTAATGGTACATATATTTAACTTTAAACTACCAGCTAACCCTCTAATCTACATATGGGGAACAATAACTACTGGTTTACCAGGTATTATAATTCAGCTAGTATTTATACCTATTCTTTATAGAACTCTGATTAATTACAATGGCTTAGAAAAGGTGAATAAACATGTCTAAAAAATTTTTTAATGAGAAAGCAAAAGACTGGGATAATATCGTCCAACATGATTCAGAAAAAATAAAAGAAGTTATCAGTAATATAGAGATAGATAATAGTCCGGATATTTTAGATGTTGGGTCAGGTACTGGAGTGTTAATCCCCTATTTAATTAATAAATTTGGTAATACGAGCAAAATTACTGCAGTTGATTTTGCGGAAAATATGATCACAGTTTCCAGAGAAAAACATAAGCAATATAAAAATATTGATTATTTAGTTGGTGATATTTATTCTCTACAATTAGCCAAAAATACCTATGATTTAATTTTATGTTATTCAGTTTTTCCCCATTTTACTGATAAAGTGGGTATTTTAAAGAAATTTAAATACTGCTTAAAAGATAATGGTATAGTTATAATCTTTCATTCTCAATCACGGGAGGCAATCAATAATTTACATAAAACAGCTGGAGCTGAAGTAGAAAGAGATAATCTGCCTTCAGGAGTAGAAGTAGCAAATATGGCTAAGGAAATAGGGTATGAAGTTGTACAGGTTATTGATAATGATCAATTATATGTAGTGAAAATTAGGAGAAATACTTAACAATCCTCAGTAATTCAATTACCGAGAGGTTCACAAAAGAAGTATTACAAGAAAAACTAGAAAAATTTTAGATATGAGTGGGAAAATAGAATTTGACGAAAACATAGTAAATAGTAAAAAGGGAAAGAAAGACGTAATAAAGAGGGGTTTCCTATCAAGGGAACCCCTCTCCTGCTTTACATATAGCAACTCTTCTATTTTTTAAACAATGGTAAGTCTTGTAAATATATTACCTCTCCATCATAGTTGTTTCCTTCTTTGAGAACTGCCGCTCTACCTACGACTTCAGTTTCACTAATTTTCATTAATTCCTCTAAGGAATCAAAAGTACCACCAGTTGAAACCACATCATCTATCAGAACCACTTTCTTACCCTTAATCTTCTCAGCATCTATTCCATTAAGTACTAGCTGCTGTTTCTCTTCTGTTGTAATTGATTTTACATCTAATACTATAGGATTTTCTGCATATGCCTTAACTTGTTTACGACAAATTATGTAACTGGAATGACCCAGAAAAGTCCCTATAGAATGCATTAAAGGAATAACCTTAGCTTCAGGACCTACCAGATAGTCAAATTCAAGCCCAGCAAGTTTAGTAGCTAGTGCACCTGCACAAAAATTCACTAATGTTACATCACCTAGCATCAAGAATGAAGCTACCCACAAATTAT
>JBDNGI010000609.1:0-2012 GCA_041689345.1 Halanaerobiales bacterium | reverse complement strand
TTAAACAGTTAAATTATATTAAAATTTCTGATATAATAATAATATATAGGTTTTTTAGTAAAAAGAGGAGGGATAGTTTTGCTAGCTCTAGAAAAAGTATTATCTTCGTTCTTAACACTGCCTGGTCTTTTTTGGTCAGTCTGGTTAATCATTACAATATATCTTTTTAGGAAAGCCAGGTCTGTTACTATTTATTTTCTTTCTTTAATCAGCCTTATTCTTATGTATGTTATTTTTACGGCTCTGGGGACAAGTTTCTTAGTAGTGCCCTTGGAAAATATGTATTCAGATAGTTATACCGAGTATAATGATAATCAATATCCCATTATAGTAATGGGTGGAGGAATTAACTACGGTAGTGACAAAGCCTATCTAAGTCCATATTCACTGCAGAGAGTAGTTAAGGGATATGAGATATATCGAAAGATAGCTACACCTATAGTCTATACTGGTGGTGTTGCCATTGGTCAAAAAGAGATAGGTGAGTCAGAAATAGCTGCAGAATGGTTAGGGAATATGGGTGTTGAGAAAGAGGATATAGTGATTGAAAATAAGGCTAGAACTACATATGAGAATGGTGTTTATGTAAAGGAATGGTTGTTAGATTATTATGCTAATGGTCAGAATAAACAGAATGAACAAGAAGATTCATTAAGTGGTGGAGAAGCAGGAATTAAGGTTTATTTGGTAACAAATGCCTTACATTTACCACGTTCAGTAATGGTTTTTGAAAAACAGGGTATTGATGTTATTCCGGTTAGTTCTGGTATTATAACTGATCATCGACACAGTTGGTTGGCTTATCTGCCTAATAGGGGTTCACTTACTGCTAATATGATGGCATTACATGAATGGATGGGACTTGTCTGGTATAAAATAACTAGAAGAATATAAAGATATACTAACTAAAGTGCCAGGGGTGATATGAATGGCAGCAGATCTTCATCTACATTCTATATATTCAGATGGGAGTTTTAGTCCGAAAGAATTAATAGAGATGGCTGTAAATAAGGGTGTTAAGGCTATAGCTTTAGCTGACCATGATACTGTAGAGGGTGTCGAAGAAATGGTGGAATATGGATTAGAAAAGGGTATTGAGGTAATCCCAGCTATAGAGTTTTCTACCTTTAGTAAACAAGCGGAAATACATATCTTAGGATATTATATTGATTATAAAGAAGAGGTTTTTTTGGCAAAAATAAAGGAATTGTTTAATTCAAGACTGAATAGAGCCAGAGAAATGGTAAAAAAATTAAATAATTTAGGGATAGGGATATCTTACAAGGATGTACAGGGGCTTGCTGGTGATAAATACATTGGCCGCCCCCATATAGCAAGGGCAATGATTGCAGCAGGTTATATTGATACGATGAAGCAGGCTTTTAGTACTGATTATATAGGGAATGGGGGCAGAGCCTATGTCTCCAAAAGTAGATTGAGTCCTGCTGATGCTATTAAAATTATTAAACAGGCTGGTGGTATAGCCGTTTTAGCTCATCCTTTTTTTATTAATAATGGTAATTCTCTGGATAAAGATACAATTAAGTCATTTATCTCTTTGGGACTAGAAGGGATTGAGGTTTATCATTCCCAACATGATAAACAGACCAGTGACTATTATTTAGATATAGCCAAAGATTTAGGTTTATTAGTCACAGGTGGCTCAGATTTTCATGGAGCTAATACCCCTGGTCTGGAAATAGGAGATGTAATATTAGCCGAGAAATATGTTGCTGAGCTGAGGAGATATTATCAAGATAAACCTTCACATCATCTTAATTAAACCCATACAATATATAGTGAGTTATTTTAATATGGGAGGTAAATTAGATGATCGGTGCACCTGGTGGTAATCTCATCGATAGAGTTGTGGTGGGAGAGAGAAGGGAAGAATTACTGGCAGAAGCTCAAAGAATGCCTGAGCTTATTCTTGATAAAAATCAGTTGACAGAAGTTGAAAATATTGCAATAGGGCTATATAGTCCTATCGAGGGTTTTATGGATGAAATAGA
>JBDNGI010000608.1:0-2900 GCA_041689345.1 Halanaerobiales bacterium | reverse complement strand
GATTTGACAGAGCCGATTGTTATTATTACCAAAGGCCATGGTTATACCCTGGAGGAATTGGATAAGGAAGTGCAGATTAGTTTAGATAAGCTGGGGGTAACAGGTAAAGGTAATTTGAAAATAGGGGATAATGATATAAAGTTAGTCTATCTTTTCCATGGTATTAATGAGGAAAGATGGTCAACTATGAGGGAATCCGGGGTACTGGATAGAGCTCAGGAATTAAAAGAAGAAGGGCTTATCAATTATATAGGATTTTCCAGTCACTATGCCCAGAAAAAAGAAATTATCGAAGCCCTGGATACTGATATATTTGATGTTTGCGAGCTGCCTTACAATATTTTTAATCGTGAACTGGGTGAAGATGGTAAGATAGATATCTTAAAGTATGCCTATGAAAAAGATGTAGGTATCATTAATATGAAGGCTTTCAATGGTAATGGTATGGTACCTATTTATACAGCATTAAGGGATGTTGTATCTATTGACTATACAATAATGTTAAACTTCTGTCTAAGTAACCCTAATATATCAACTGTTGATGCAGGGGCCAGGTATGTCCCAGAATTCCAACAGGATATCGAAACTGCCCTAGATGATCGAATGGGCGAAAAAGAAATCATTAAATACAAAGATGAGGCAGATAAAGTTGCGCCCGATATGAAGGGAATCTGCCGTGAATGTATGCATTGTCTAGAAAAGTTTGAATGTGCAGAAGGCCTTGATTTTCCGGGAATACTAGCTACTTATTCTCGTTATCAAATTAGCGAGAAATTGGGTAATGATGTTGAACAGTTTAAAGAAGACTACCAGAAATTTGAATTGACTGCTGATGAATGTATTGAATGTGGTGCCTGTATGCCCTGGTGTGAATATGAATTGAATATACCAGAGATGATGAAAGAAGCCCATAAAAAGTTGGGTTCAGTTGGATAATTCTTGTAAGTGAATTGATTAAATAAAAAAAGAGGTAATATTATGGAATATAAGCAAAAGGGGTTTGAGTCTAACCGTGAACAATTTATTAAGAAAGAGATTGAAAAATATGTATTAAATAGTACGGGAAATAGGCTTAAGCATATTGATGGAAAGCATATTTTCAAAAAACCCCTTATTGGTTTTGCTAGTGGAGATGATCCTTTATTTACAGATTATAAAAAAATAATTGGTGATTTTCATTTTACTCCTCGGGAAATATTCGAAAATACGTTTTCTGGGCAAAAGTATACTGACCTAAGTGTTATCTGTTGGGTATTACCAGTTGCAGAGAAAACCAAAGCGTCCAACAGAAATATGGATAGTATTCCATCTAATAGATGGGCTCATACAAGAAATTGTGGAGAACAATTTAATGATAATCTTAGAAAACATATAATCTTTATATTAAAAGAACTGGGTTATTTTGGCATAGCTCCAGCAATAAGTAAATCTTTTCATTGGCAGGAAAATGCACTAGTTGGTAGAGCTTCAAATTGGTCAGAAAGACATGTTTTATATGTAGCAGGTTTAGGTACCTTTGGTCTTTGTGATGGTTTTATTACTCCAGTAGGTAAAGCCATGAGATGTGGTAGTGTAGTTAGCAATTTAAAGCTAAAGCCTTCTCTGAGGAGTTTTAAAGACCATACTTCGAATTGTCTCTATTATAACAGGGGAAGCTGTACAAAATGTATAGAGAGATGTCCTGCTGGAGCTATTACAGAAAAAGGACATGATAAAGATAAATGTCTGCAATACCAGCGCGATAATATAGACCCAAATACATATGGAGTAGAAATTGCCGGTTGTGGCTTATGCCAAACTGGTGTTCCCTGTGAATCGAGGGTACCTTAGGTTGACAATCAGGATTAGACATTTGACTTCTTTTTTGGTATGATTATAGATAAAGTATTGTAGAAATAGTCTTATTTCAATTAAGGGTTATTTAGAAATCTTAAAAAATAACTACTAAATCTAATTAAAGGAAATAAGGCAGATTAAAATATAAATCAAAAAGGGAGAGTTTTAATTTGACTGAAAACAAAGTATTAGCAGAAGTAGAAGGAAGAAAGATAACAGAACAGGATATTGAGGCAAGGCTTAGAAATATGGACCAAAGGAATGTTGCTCAATATCGTACTGCGGAAGGTAAGCAGAGAATTTTAAGAGATCTTATTAATCAAGAATTAATGTACTCAGATGCTTTAGAAAATGATTTTGATAAGGAAGAACCCTTTCAAAAGCAAATGGCACAGATAAAAGAAGATGTACTTAAACAATATGCTGTTAGGAAATTATTAGATAATGTTCAAGTTTCAAAAGAACAGGCCAAAGAGTATTATCAGGAAAACAAGGAACAATTCAAGAAACAAGAAAGTGTCAGGGCTAGTCACATCCTGGTAAAAGATGAGGAAACCGCTAATAATGTTTTAAAAGAGATAAATGAAGGTACTTCATTTGAAGAAATAGAAGGCAATTATTCTCAATGTGATGATAATCAGGCAGGTGATCTTGGTTATTTTACCAGAGGTAAAATGGTTCAGCCCTTTGAAGATGCAGCCTTTGAGATGGAGGTTGGAGAGATAAGAGGACCAGTGAAGACACAATTTGGTTATCATATTATAAAATTAACTGATAAAAAAGAAGCTGGTTCAATGTCATATGAAGAGGTTGAGGAGAAATTAATTAAACAGATGACTGCCATGGAACAGAATCGTATCTATCAGACCAAAAGTAAAGAATTGGAAGATAAGTATGAGGTTGTAATACCAGAGTAGATTAAGTTGTCTTAATAAGATTAAAAAAATATATATTAAAAAATCCCGGTCTTTCCAATGACCGGGATTTCTTAATTTAATTTTTATTTTTATCTATCTAAATCTAAATTAAAACATACACTAAGTATTGCTTTAGTAAGTTATATT
>JBDNGI010000607.1:0-2987 GCA_041689345.1 Halanaerobiales bacterium | reverse complement strand
TTACAGCTCTGACGCATCCCTTTATTTTTTTAAAAACCTAGGTAATATTAAGCCTCAAGCATAATTATTTTCTGCTTAATATTATTTTTTTGAGTTTTTTATCAAGAGCAACTATCCAAAACAAGGTTATAATAGAGAAAATTTCCATCGTATAGGTGCACTTGCCTATCTTGATTTAATTTTGACTTTTTTAATGGTTTTATTAAATAAAGTTTTTATATTTTTTATATCAATCTCATCTGTGGTCTCTTATCTGTTATTTTTTTTATTCTTTTTTTATCCAACCAGGGAGCCGTTAGTGTATCTAAAATTAACCACATGATTCCGCATACTCCCCATACCTTAATTTTTTCGTGAATATATACTGAGTATTGGGTTAATATATTTATTAAGTATGCTAATCTCATAAGATAATGATACCCTTTCATTGCATTCCAGTTTTTTGAAAAACAATGTTCTGATTGATATCCATGATGTTTTTCAACTAAAATATCACTTTCAATACTCCAGCGATATCTACCCATTAAATTACAACGCTTACTGACATTTTTTCTGTTCAATGGTTTACTGGAAATCCATGCATAACGAGTTCTTTTTTCTACTATTTCACCTGTTTTAGGATCTACTTCCTGCCATGTTTCTTCACAAACAACTACATTAACTATTTGTTGGAATTGACCATTGTTTCCATAGTCATATTCTATACCATTCACCCACCAAAAATGTTGACTACGGCCTCCCCAGGTTTGATTTAATTTGTTTTTTGTTTCCAGTTTATTTATACCATAAGCTTCAGTCCATACTTGTTTTAAGCTATCATCTTTAAGAACCATCATATATTCCCAATTATTTTTTTTACACAATTCCATAATCGGACCATTAGGATAAAGACCATCTAATAATACTGTTATCGGTAATCGGGGAAAAAGTTTTTTTAATCGAGTTGCTAATCTTTTAAAAGCATTTATTTCACAGTCCTGTTTGTTTTCTTTAGTGTCTCCCTTTGTGTATTCCAATATTTCACATAAAAGTGGTATTGTAAGCCCGTTTTTAAAGACTAAATTGGCCTCTAATACATAAACATAGTATTGTTTCTTTTTTCCTTCTTTTGTATGTTTCGTACGTTGCAATGCTTCCTCGCTCCAGGGGATATCTCTTGAAAATTTCTGAGTACCATCTACTGCAATCATATATCTTCTTCCAATTTTATAACGGTTAAATTTTTTTCTGTATATCAATTCTCTTACCAATTCAATTTGAGTTTTTTGTATTTCTTCAACTTTTATTTGAGACAACACCCTGTTAACTGTATCTCCATGTGGTAGGCTTTCTATCTCAGGAAACATAGTTTTTAAGTTTTCAATAAATTGTGGCATGGTCATTATTCGATTTGCTTCTCTTCTGGAAGACATCTGCAAAACAAACATTAATAGACCATACAATAATACACAGGTAAGTTTATGATCTGTAGTTCTTGGATTCCTGGGATCTTTTATTTCTCTTAATCCTTTCAGTATATCAGGTAATATATTACGAAATATCTTAAGTTTCTCCTCAACTATTTTCTGGCGGCCTTCCTTTTCCTCAGAGATTGTTTTAAAGATACTCTTGCAATTAGAAATAGTAGTGGTCGGAGATGAACTTAATCCAATTTCTTTTTTTATCTGTTCTAATTTCTTTCTCTCTTGTTTAGTTTTTTCCCAAATTGGTTTATAATTTGTTATTATCCCATTCCTACTGGCGATAGTTGGACTACTCATATTTACTTCTTCCATTTGCATAACCCCCAATCTGTGTACTCACCTTTTAGATAAGCACGAAAATCTTCAAAAAGAGGATATACATAAATTAATTTTGGACTGGAAAGATATTTATTATATCTATCCTGTCTACCACGTCCTTTTGTCTTACCTAAGTAAATCCAGTTTGCTGCTTGATAACAACTCCCTGTATATTTTTCTTCATCTACAAATGTTTCTAATAATACTGGTTGAAAATTATATTTCTCTTTCCAATCATTCTTTATTCTTTTGGTAACTAAAGATAGGGCTTTACTGGCTAAATTTTTAACCCTTACCCAGGGAAATATTAAAAATCTCGTATTATTAATTATCCCTTTTAAATACTTGCTGCGATGGTTTTCTTCCCAACCTATCCATTTATCTCGTTCTTCAAGAGCCCATGCTGCTGCTGAAAAAATGAAACAACCTAATATCTCTTTTTTGCCATCTACATCTCCCATTATGAAGTATCTTAGCCTACAGCCAAATGGATATTTATATCCTAATGGATGATATCTTTCAATATATTCATTCCATAAGTTTCGTTGCTTTTTGTTTTTAATCTTTTTAATTTCAATTGGTTCATAATTAGATACTGTTCCTATTATTTCGGGACGGGGAGATGTTTTTTGAGTTATTTTTACCTTCTTTCTTTTTCTTCCTTTTTGATTATTACTTTTCTTTTCAGGTAATTTAACTTGGCCTTGATCTCTAAGTTTTATTAAAAGATTATATGCTGATTTATATTTATATTTCCCAGCTGGTGTATACCACTGTAAATGGTCACAAATCGTATGTGCCAACTCTGTCCTACTTAGATTCGGAAATAATTCTACAGTTTGTATTATCTCTTTTAATTCTTTTTTCGTAAACTCTCTCCCACACATTAACATTTTTTTCTCGTTATCCATAAATGTGGCCTCCCTTTATAATTCTCCACATTTATCATAACATATTTTGTTTTGAGAATCCAGGACTTTTTTCGATAAAAAATATTTAATGTTTTTCAAGGATGCTTACTTAACAAGGGTTATTAAGCTTATTTTTTTTCATGCGTCAGGGCTGAGAAGTTTATCTTATACTTCCTTAATGTTCAATATTAATCAAGGGCAAATATAATAATTTTTAGCCTTTATGATTGAAGAAAGGGATTAAAAAGAATTTTTGTTTGAACAAAGTGAGTTTAAATTCTTTCCTTTTCGTAAT
>JBDNGI010000606.1:0-3155 GCA_041689345.1 Halanaerobiales bacterium | reverse complement strand
TTCGGTGCAACACTCTATATAAGTGGCTGGTTAGACCTTGCTCAGTAAAGACTATTTTGCAGTTGTGATTTAGTTTCCATAAAAGACCATTAACTACTGTACTTTATTCCTATAGACAGCGAGGTAGCAACAGTAGACCTTTTATCTGGCTTTTTATATCATCCTTACCATCGGGTTAATTTGCGTTGGCCCTTTTTCTATGAATTCTTATATCTCCCCTATGTCAGTGTTCTTGACAATTTTACTTTACCAGAAGTATTAAATTTAACTTGGCGTACTAACGTATCCGTATTGCCGAAGTTCATGAACCTTAGGGCGACTGCCCTTGGTGAATGAATTTGGGCGCAGTGACGAAGAAACGGAGCTGGCAATACTGTGTTAGGTGAAGTTCTGGACACCTGTTAACACAATTAATTATTTTTTATATTTTACCCGTTATCTTATACCAAGTAATTAAGGTAATACCTCTAATTAATCTAAATCCTTTTAATAAAGAATAACTTTTACCTGTTTCTTTACCAGGTTGCTGGGAAGCCAATTCAACAAAGAAATTCCCAACTGTTTTTAAAGGAACTCTAAATGCATTTAAGACATACGGTAAACTTTCTAACTCTTCTTCTCCTTCAGAATCTGTCTTAACATCTTTATAAAAATCTGTTTCAACCATCCCTGGCACTACAGAATTTATAGAAATGGGGTAATTAATATTTTCCTTTGCTAAACTTTTTGTAAGAGTAGTTATTGCAGCCTTAGTTGCTGCATAGGGAACCATATATGGAGAATAATCTCCATCCCCACCTCGTCCGCTCATATTTATTAATATTCCTTTACCTTGTTCTTTAAAGTAAGGAATAATTATTCTGCATGCTTGTAAAGTGGCAGTTAAATTAATATCTACTATTTTTTTGATTTCTTCACTAGAAATTTGTTCAAGATGCCTATAACCGCTTGATACTCCGGCATTATTTATCCATACATCTATCTTTCCCCATGTTTTTAAAGAATGATTAAATAATTGATTTAAGTCTTCTATTTTTGACACATCTGTTGAAATTCCTGTTACACTATATCCTTTTTCCTTAAAATGTTTTGATACTTCTTTAACTTTTGAATTATTTCGAGAACATATTACTAACTTAGCTCCAGCTTTTCCGCAGGCTTCCGCTATAGCTTTACCAATACCTCGAGTTGACCCGGTTATAACTACTACTTTTTCCTCTAATTTTTTCAATAGGTTTTCTCCTTTCACTTAAGAATTTCACCTAACGTTTAGGTGTTGCCGAAGTTGCTGAGCCTTAGCCAGACTTGGCTTGGTGAATCAATTTGGGTGAAACGACGCAGGAATGGAACCGTAAACCCTGTGTTAGACGATGGATATGGCGGACTTTATAACATTATATTTAAGTTTAATATCTTTTTTATGTACTAAAAGAGAGAAAATATTACCTTTCTCTCTCTAATATTCTTTATAAGCAGTAATATAAACTATTTCATCTTCTCTTTTCCCGATAGACCATATAATCACCTTATCAACTTCTAATATCTCATATACTACTCTATACTTCTTTTTATAAAAATATATTTTTAAGCAACCAGATAAGTCAATATTACCTTTATTTCCTAATGGTTTTCCCAGCTCTGGTGCATTTTTTATTTTTTTCAATATCTTTTTTACACGATTCTTAGTGCTTCCATCTAATGATGCAATATCATTTTTAACATCTGGAAGAAAAATTAGTTCCATTTCTAAAGCCCCCTAACCAACTACATTACTCATCTAACAAATTCATAATTTGGTTTTCTTTTATACTATCTTTTATATCAAAGTTTTGTTTTCTTTTAGTAACAACTTCCTCTATAAAAGCATCCTCTAACTTATTCTCTAAATACTCAATTTTTTCTAATAACATTTCATACTCCTCAATATCCATCATTATTCCTTCAATATCATTATTTCTCATAATAAATAAGGGGGACTCTTTTGTTTTATCTAACATTGTACTAAAATTCCGAACAAATTCAGAAGATGAAACCATATTTCCACGATCAATTCGTAAAGTAACCATCTTTACACCTCCATATATTATATACTACATAATATTATATGAATATTACTAGTTATATTATACATTAAATTTTACACAATGGCAATTAATCGAACGAAAAACATTGTGACTAGCTATATCTTTCGTCTAACGTCCCGCAGGTTTACGAAGTTCATGAGGTTTAGGGCGACTGCCCTTACCGAATGAATTTGGGCGCAACGATAGTGGAGCCGTAAACCTTGCTGTTAGGCGATCGTGCGCCAATATTCATATTTTTGTATCTATTTAACAGCATAATCTTTAGCAGATTAAATATTTTTTATTTATTTATAACTTTTTTAACTAAGGTATAATAAATTGCTTCTTGAATAATCCTTCTTATATTACGGACATTTTTCAAAACACAACTTTTTGATTTTATTATATTTATAATATTTTCTTTCTCTATAATTCTTTTTTCTTCTAGGGATAAATTTGAAATTTGAATTTCATATTCTTTATTTATAATTTTAACAACATCTTTATCTGACAAATTATTAAACTCAATAATAGCATTAAACCTTGAATATATTGGAGCACCTAACTTTTTAATAATTTCATTATGATTATTATAATTTGAAGTACATATAATAATAGTATTGTTCATTTCAACTTTATAATTTTTATCTTCATAAATTCCTTCATCAAAGATTTGATAAAATGCACTATGGAAAATCGGATGTGGTTTATCAAATTCATCAAATAGTATAATATTTGATTTTCTTTCTAATAAGTCTCTAGCTAAAGAACTATTAGAATATCTTCCCGAACATATACTTCGGAAAGATATATATTTTTAGTCGTATTTACGAAGTTGTATCGGGAATACTACCTATAAAAGATACAATTTCATTTAAAATCGATTATAAATCATCTAAAGGACTATTAATATGTTCAATATCAAATTTGCTTATATGTGTATATATTTCCGTCGTTTTTGAACTTTTATGTCCTAAGAGTTTCTGGATATATCTTATATCAACTCCATTTTCGTGTAAATGTGTTGCGAAAGCGTGGCGCAATGTATGGACAGAAACATCTTTTATTATTTTAGCTTTTCTACACGCCTTT
>JBDNGI010000605.1:0-2814 GCA_041689345.1 Halanaerobiales bacterium | reverse complement strand
ATAAAGTAGCTGGCAATATAGTAGGTAATAGTTGGTATAGACATATCCGCTTTGCTCCTAATAAATTACTTGAAAGGATTATTCCTTATATTAGAAATAGGTTATCAAGTTTTAGAAAGCAGGTGGTTCTTACGTAAATAAGATTAAGACAAAGATAGTAAAATATTTCATGTAAAAAACTGTGACTGAGCATAGTTTAATTTAGCATACCCAAAATTACTGATGCTTATGGTTGGTTTTGGTAAAAACACATTTTATATAGAATTTAAGATTTTTAGTACCTTAAAATAATATTTATTAAGGCTAAAATTCTAAAAAAATACGTTTAGTTAATTACTTGCGAATTCAAGTTAATGTTGTCGTCCACTCGCCGCCCAAAAATCTACCACAGTTTAATATAGAATAACAAAAAGGATAGCTAATAGCTATCCTTTAATCATTCTGTTTTTATGTATATCATGACATTCTAATACATTTTAACACTAATTAATATTATCTAGAAAACCCTATAAAATAAATGGTGCCGAGGGCGGGACTCGAACCCGCACGGTCTATTAGACCACTAGCCCCTCAAGCTAGCGCGTCTGCCAATTCCGCCACCTCGGCATATTAATAGTACGATATATAATATAACATATTTATTTTTTCCTGTCAACAGTATTAAAACCTAAAATTATTTTACTACAGAATGGTCTTTATCATTAATTTATAATCTATTTTTTGATAAAATTAGAAAACTGATAGGTAGATAATTAATTTAGTAAATTGTAAACTGTTTAACGTAATGGGCTTGATAAATAATAGATAATATAAATACTGCTGTAGAAATAAATATCATTTAAGTAAATTTAGTGATATGAAAAGGTAGGAGGTAAAATTATGTGTCCAACCAGTACCTTGTTTGGTAGGATTACAATAATTATAGGATTATTACTGCTCTTTTTTGGGAAAACACAATTTCTTCAGGTTCTTGCTTATTTATTTATAGTTGCTGCATTCATATATAGTGCTTTTTTAACAGATAAGTCTTGTTCAATTGATAATGATAAAATTAAAGGTAATGATAATCATGATGACGATACTACTGATGATGTTGATAAAGACTTATAAAAGATGATTTTTATAAGTTAGTAATTTTCAACAAAGGGAAATATAAGGAGAGATGAAAATATGTTAAACTTGTTTAAAAAAAGCTCCAATAGTATGGTTAACAATATTACTCCAGGAGAGGCTAAAAAAGAATTAGATAGGGATAAAAACATTGTCCTTATCGATGTTCGTAATGAAAGAGAATATAATCAAAAACATATTCCCAATAGTACACTAATACCATTGAATATATTAGCAGGACAGATCGAAACGGAAGTTCCTGATAAGAATAAAAAAATATTTGTTTATTGTTTAAGTGGAGGGAAAAGTAATTCTGCTGTACGAAAATTAGTAGACATGGGTTATAAAAATGTTTATAATTTAGGGGGGATAATTTCTTGGCCTTATGAGACGGAATAGATTTCGAAATTTTAATTTAGGTTTGTTTTATATACTAAAATAGTTAAATATATTTTTTTAATGAAAGCTGTTGATTATCCAATTGTCAACAGCTATTTATATATTTAATAAAATTATTTCTCCGATAGCTAACTACAGCTAAGACCCCCATTTCTACCTTAGGTTCTTTTTTTTATAGTTAAATAATTTCTCATTAACCAGAATCATAAGTAATTAACTAAAAGTTATATTTTATAAAAAACTGTCATAGAGAAGGATTTTTATTTTCTTTCTAGAATTAATACTTATAAAGATTATCTTTAATAAATAAGGTTTATTTCCAAATGTGTTTATATGTATTATTATATGTAATATTATAAATACTGAAATTAGAAAACAAGGATTAAACGAGAGGGGTTGTTTTTTATGGAGAAGGGAGATAATAATAAAAAAATATATATAGCTATTGGTGTTGCTCTTATTTTATTAGCTATTGGTTTTTATCTTTATTATTTTTATCCTCAGATTATACCTGGAATGGCCAGCACTTCTTTAAAACAGAATCTAACAGTTTTAGTTGTGGGGCTTGATGATACAGAGAGTGTATCCAAAGGGGAAGTTGCTGCAGATTCCATAGTATTGGCACAGCTATATACTAATAATAATGAATTAAAACTAAGCAACATAGTTATTGATGAAAAAGCATTTGAGGAGAATGTAGATAAGTCAGAATTAGAAAGGTTATTAGAAGAAGTAAGTGATTTAACATCTACAGAGTTAGATTATTACTTTACATTAAGTTATCAAGGTTTTATCAATTTAATTGATAATTTAGGTGGTATCGAAATAGAACGTCAAGAAGAATTATTGGTTCCTGATCTTAATCTTGATCTAAAAACAGGTAATATCTTATTATCTGGAGAAGAAGCTTTAAATTATGCTCGGTGGTATGACTATAGAAAAGATGAGAAAGATAGGATTGAAAGACAACAGCAGATTATAACTGCCGTAGTAGATAAAGCGACAAAGGACAAGACATTATTAGATATACCGCAATTATTTAATACAACTGTAGATACATTTAATTCCGTGAATACAAATATTGAATATACTTTAATTACTGATCTTATAGAGTACCTGATGAGTAATAATCCATCTATTTCCTATGATGTGATCATGGAAAATGGTAAGCAATAACAATAATTCAGAAGCAAAATATTATTAATTTAATGGGTTGTATAATTAATGTTGTGAAGAAAAAACTGTAAATCTAGAAAAATCTAAATAAAAAAAGGCATTTGCCTGGCTCCGTTGAATTAATTAAGT